>JANPBV010000481.1:0-17075 GCA_031430615.1 Ignavibacteria bacterium
TTATAACCAAAATTGCTCAATTAAATGAATTGATATTATAGTCATATTTTAGCTAAATTTGTAAGATTTCATAATATTTTGGGGCTGTAGCTCAGATGGGAGAGCGCTTGAATGGCATTCAAGAGGTCAGGGGTTCGATCCCCCTTAGCTCCACAGATCAAATAGCGAAATAGTGAAGTGGCTAAGTCGCGATTTGTAACAGCATTTAAAAGGTGGGGTTTCCCGAAGGGACTCCTTTGGAGCGATCCCCCTTAGCTCCACAATAAATCCCTACGAAGTTTAATCAGAGTGTTCATAATATTATTTGTTTAGTTACTTGATCTGGAAGTAACTTTAACTATCAAATATGCTGTAAATACCGAAACAAGGAGTATTATAAACCCTGCAATGGGAGTAAAAACCAGCGCAATTGCAGCTGTTGAGGAGCTTGAATATGCATAAGAAATGTATGTATATACATATAGTATGAACAGTAAAATAGCGGGAAGCAGCAGTTTTAAGTAGTTGTTCTGATTCCTGGTGATAAAGAAAAACACAATTATAGGGCTGATAATAAGCAGCAGTAATCCTGCTTGCTCAGGTAATTCGCTTGGCTCAGAACAGTTTAGATAAATCACACTTGACATAAACACAAATCCAAAAAATAACATAAAATATCTTACAATTTTATTCATATGATTCTAACTCTTATTTAACTATTAATTTTTAGTATTCCAAACAAATATACTCTTTTTTTAGGTGATAATAATAAGATGTAAACTTTAAACGAACTTTTACTTTAATATAGTAAAAATTACATATTTTATGCAATAAATAGCTGTAATATTGTTGTAATATGAATGCAATTTTTGTAAGTGATCTTCATGGAAACTACGATAAGTATTCAAAATTAGCAGAATATATTACCGAAAAGCTGCCTGATGCTGTCTTCATAGGCGGCGATATTCTTCCTAATTACATGCACATTGATCCGTTTGAATTTATCAATGAATTCCTAAAACCTTTATTAATAAATCTTAAAATTGAGCTTGCTGGTAAATATCCTGCAATATTCTTAATTACCGGCAACGATGATCCCGCAATCTGTTATAAAGCTTTCGCTGAATTGGATAGTGAGGGATTGATTTATTTTATTAACAAAAAGGTTAAGAAGATAAATAAATTTGAAATTGCAGGTTACCAGTTTGTTCCGCCAACTCCATTTTACCTAAAGGATTCTGAAAAGTATGATGTATCGCAATATGTACCAAGAGGTTCAGTTTCACCCGAAGAGGGAATCAGAACGGTTGATGTACCTGCTAATATTATTAAATATGCTACTATTAAAAATGACCTGATTGAAATGGCAGGAGAGATAGAAAATTTTAGAAAAACGATTTGCATATTCCACTCACCGCCTTATGATACTAATCTTGACAAAATGATCGGTAAGAATATTAACGGAAGTGATGAGATGGTAAGTGTTGGAAGTATTGCAATAAGAAGGTTTATTGAAAAACATCAGCCGTTAATTACATTGCATGGGCATATACATGAGTCTTCAGAAATATCTGGCAATTGGCAGGATAAAATAGGGGAGACTTATTGCTTTAATGCGGCATATAATGGGAGTGAACTTGCAGTGATAGAGTTTGATACTGAAGATTTCGGGAATGCTGTGAGAATATTGTTGTGAATTATCAGTTTATTAGACTACAAAAGTCTTAACTTTGTTGAATAGTGATTAAAAATTTTCAAATCCCCATCTGAGTTTAATGCAGTAAAATAGAGTTTGATTAATCTGTACTAAGAGAGTAGTAAAGCTAATTTCCCCCACTGTCAGAGCCAGTCCATAGGCTTTATAAGGGGGATTTTTTTTTATATCCTGAATGAATGTTAGGGATATTAAGTATGGATCCTTCCTGCCTGAACTGCCGTTACGGCAGGCAGGCGCTTCGCTCAGGATTTAAATCATTTTCCCATCTTCAACTGCTTTGCAGGATCAGTAATTGCGCCTATTTTGCTTGCAAAGCTTGTTCGGTTTTCAATATCATCATCCGTAACATAATGCAGATCAAGTAACCCTTCGGAAGTGTATCCCGTTTTCAGATAATTAAGCTCGCTTAAACACTGGCTCCAGCCTTCAAACCATAGATTCAGTTTACTTACATCAGCGTCATCATCAATATGGATCAATAGATCAATATCACTTGCGGGACCCGCATTTGCATTTTTGGAACTGCCGAAAATGTAGAAGTTCTTTACACCAAATTTTTCAGCTGGTATAAGTTCCGCCATTCTTTCAGCCATTTTATAACGCCACTGCCAGTAATTGCTTGGCTGCCACTCAACATACTCACTAGTATCAAGAGCAGTAATTTTGCTTGTCATTGGTTCATTCAGGAAAGCTACGGCTTCTTCAAGCTCAGCATTTATCAGAACCCTGAGTATCTTTCCATCGGAAGCCTGCGTTACATCAATAACCTTAACGGTATCTTCAAGGTGTTTATATTCCGGCAGAAGGTGCTGCAGCATATTTTCTGATTTGCGGAAAAACGGTTCATTGAAAATTATATCTTCTTCATCAGGATACAACGGCAGATACCTTATTGATGCTTCGACCAGGTCCTGGAAAAAATGAGTGCCGAAAGAAAGATCGGGGGTATAATTTCCCATCTGTTTGGCAATTTCAATAAGCATTGTTGTATTATTGATATCCGAATATGTGACGTTAACTCCAAGTTTAATATCGCCGCGGCTGCCCCACCTGCCCGGACCCATGAGAATAAATTTTCTTTTGGGTAAGAGTTTGTTCAGCTTGCTGACAGCCCGTCCTACTTCAACAAGCTCTTCACGGGATGCTATATTATAATAACTCTCAGGATCAACATAAACGATATGAGAAATTTCAGGAACCTTCCCGTTTGAAACATATTTTTTTGCAGTAAAAATAATTTTCTTTCTGGGTATATCCCTTGGTATTGGGTCAGGCTGTATTTCCTTTGATTTAGTTTGTGAGCGGCATTGCAAAATGTAAAAATCAGTGCCATTGGACGCAAATTCAATATCAACAGGGCAGCGCATTCCTTCTGCCAGTGTTTCAAGCAGGAACTTGACTTGCTGAACAAACGGTCCGTTCTGTATCAATCCTTCGAATGTTACAATAATATCATCGTTCTCATAATCTGTATTTAAACCAAATGGCTGGGTAATATGATCTTCCTTTACAATTGATATCATATTTTTAATACCGGGAAAATCAGTGCCTGTTTCTTTTATGATATTTCTTATCTTGTGCGTTTCAAATTCATTTGTAGTAAGATCTATAAGATCAATATTCTGCGGGGTGTATTTCCGCTTTTCAAGGAATGAAACATTCACTCTTAAATTAGGCTGACCCGGCGCAAGCAGTATGGGGTAATCATCGCCAAGCCTGTCAACAGCGCGGGTTCCCAGCCCTGGGACAAGCCTTATTAAACCATCATCACGTTTAATTCGGGGTGACCAGCGGAATTCATTATTACTGAATGCAACACCTGCGTAAGAAGGCATATAATAATTACCTATTTTTGTGCCTACAACTTCCTGTATCATAATTCCCATTTCCTCATGGAAATCAAGCAGGTTCCTCTCGGCTCGGTATTCAATCGGGTCAGGACCAAATGTAGACGCATACACTTCTGAAATTGCATCAAGCAATGCTATTAGCCTTTCGCTTTTCGTGCCCTGATTGGCTATGAAAAGACTTTTATACTTTCCTGAAAATGCAGCGCCAAACTGATCTTCAAGCAGACTGGAACTGCGAACTACTAACGGACAATCACCAAAATCATCAAGCGCGACAGATACTCCATTTATAAATTCACTGGTAAAATCAGAGTTCTTGAATATCTGAACTATATGAGGATACTCTCTTCTGATCTCCTCAATATCCTTATATTTTTGCTCTATAACTTCTTCAAGCTCATTGTAATGCAAAAAGTGCATAATGCCATCTGATGGTATGAACCATGTTTTTGGTATCTTAATATTTTTAAACTTATCAGAAGTCCTGGCTTTCTTGGCAATTATCTTTGAAGCAAGAAATATTCCCGCGCTTTTTCCGCCAAGTTTACCGTAACTCTTTGATGGAAGAATAATTCTGTCCGTTAAATCATAGAAATCACTTATTTCAACAAATTCTTTTGCAATAGAAATAAATTCAGTTTGATCGGTGAAAAATCTTCTTATCAGCGAGACTTTTAGACCTTTTTCAATTGAAGGGGATAGTTCGCCATTTGAAAGCAGGGGATAATATTTATGTAAAGCTTCGGAAATTTCATTGAGCGATGTTTCCATTGTCTCAACGGCTTTAACAAGTCCGCTGCATTTATCTTCATAGATCCATTTCTGAAGTTTTGCAAGAATTTCATCATCTCTCAGGTTTTCATCTGCAAGCCTGATTACTGATTCAACGAATTCATCGTTATCCAATAATTTTTTCTTAAGCGGTTTATTCTCATCAAACAATGAATCAGAATCACTGCTGCTATCCGATTTTTCTTCTGCGCTGGCTTCCTTCAGCAGAATTTGCGCTTCTTTAATTTCCTGCCAGCATAAGTTGTGCAGCAGCTTTCTTATAATAGTATTGAAAAGAGATTTATCAGTTTTCCTGAGCATATCAAGGACGACCTGCCATTTATGCTTTAAATTACCGGTTGAGACATCTCTTATTTCCTGAAGCTCTGAAATAAACGCAAAGGTATCTTTGTGCAGAATGAAATGACCAAGTCTTTCTGAAATTGTGTTGAGAAGTTTTCTTTCTTCTTTTAAAAAAGGACCTTCATCAAAATGTCTTGTTGGCTTAATGTAATAAACAGTAATATGCCCAACAACCTCTTCATTCACTTTTATGTTTGATTCCTGGAACCAATCACTTTCGTGAAAATCATCACTAAAAATTTTTTTGCCTTTGTAATCCAGCTTAACCCTTGTAATATCAGGGAATTGCCAGCCCGGTGGGATTGAACTTACAACCATATTAAATGCTTCATCAAGGGTAATTTCAGACTTATTCAGGGTATCCTCTATTTTATATAGACAGTTTAACTCTTTTGCTCTTTCTTCAAGCTCTTTTACAAGATGATCTATTGGTTGTGTTGTTTTATCGTTCATTTTTTTAGAAACCCTGAAAGTTATAATTATACTGTATTGATAAGGAAATTTAAGATAAATTGTTATAAATAAATATAGCCGGGTTTAAGCCCCGGCTATTGAATTTTAAACATCAAATTATTCAGATCCAGCCTCTATCTTTACAAGCCTGCGCAACACGGCTGATAGAAATTACATAAGCCGCATCTCTCATATATATTTTGTTTTTAACTGCTGTATCGTAAACTGAACTGAACGCAGCTGACATTATTGTATCAAGTTTTGTAAGCACTTCGTCTTTTGTCCAGAAGTAATTCATGTTAGACTGAACCTGCTCAAAATAGCTGCATGTAACTCCGCCTGCGTTAGCAAGGAAATCAGGGATAAGGAATATTCCTTTTTCCATAAATATCTTATCAGCATCAGGAGTGGTTGGACCGTTAGCGCCTTCAGCGACTATTTTAACTGTATCAGCAATTTTAACAGCATTATCACCTCTAACCTGGTTTTCAAGCGCTGCGGGGATTAAAATATCCACTTTCTGTTCTATCCATATATCGCCGTCAAGTATTTCATAACCTAATTTTTTTGCTTCTGTCTTATCAATACCGCCGAATTTATCTGTAATTTTCATTAACTCATCAAAGCTGATGCCTGATTCTCTTTTGAATGTGTATGATACCTGATCTTTCTGGTCCCAGCATGAAACGCAAACAGCGCGTCCGCCAAGCTGAGTATACAATTGAAGCGCATACTGCGAAACATTTCCAAATCCCTGGAAAGCTGCTGTAGTTTCTTCGATCTTCATTCCCTTTTTCTTACATGCTTCGCGAAGTGTATAAATAACACCGTAACCTGTAGCTTCTGTTCTGCCAAGTGAGCCGCCCATTCCAACGGGTTTCCCTGTAATAAATCCGGGATACTTACCGCCATGTATTACTTCAAACTCATCTAGCATCCATAACATATGCTGAGCGTTAGTCATAACATCAGGCGCAGGCACATCATTTATAGGTCCGACATTTTTTGCAAGCTGTCTTACCCATCCGCGGCAGATCTGTTCCTGCTCACGCATGCTTAAATTATGGGGATCGCAAATAACGCCGCCTTTACCGCCTCCTAAAGGAATACCAACAACTGCGCATTTCCAGGTCATCCACATTGCGAGCGCGCGGACTGTATCAATTGTTTCCATCGGGTGAAACCTTATGCCGCCCTTACTGGGTCCGAATGCGTCATTATGCTGAACTCTGAAACCTTTAAATATTTTGGTTGCGCCATCATCCATTTTTACGGGAATGCTGAAATGATATTCGCGCAAAGGCTCGCGTAACAACTCTCTTGTTGCATCATCCAGTGAGAGTATATCTGCCACTTTATCAAACTGGGTCTGCGCCATCTGGTAGGCATTGAAATTTTTATCGCTCATTTATGACCTCTATATTAATATTTTTATTTAATTTTAGTAGAATCCTAATTCTAAACATATGTAAAATATAGTTTAAGTAGAATATCTATATACAAATATCATACTTTTTTTATTAAAAAAAATTAGAATAAATAATACATATTTTGGAAGGGTTACTACTGTATTTTCAGATACTTCTATTAATGAGATATTATTCGTAGTTACTAATGGTATCTTTTGCAAGACTTATTACCTTCTCTTTTAATTCTTCCGGCTCAAGAGCTTTTACACCTTTACCTCTGCTTACTATCCATGAAGCAAGTTCATCGAGAGAGTTTACAGTTGTTTCATATAGAAAAGAACCATCCGGGATTTCCCGGAATGTTTCAATTGCCATTAATTGCTTTGGCTTAATTCTTTCTTTCCATATTTTGGTGAAGGAGAGTTTAATATCATATTTTTCTTTTCCTACCCAGCTTTTCCATGAAAACCTGAATACTTCTTCCAGAGTTTCTGCCTCAATTTTATCAAAATGCTTTTCAGTTTGTCTTACTTCAAGTATTTTATTTAAATGAAATTGTTTGAAAGTATTGCCCAAGCAGGTTAAAACTCTCCAGTAGTTATCACTTTGGAAAATGAGAACAGGATTTATTTCTCTCCTGAAATCAAGCATACCATTATCCTTTTCATAATCAATTGTTACGGTATTATTCTTTTCGCAGGCAATTTGAAGCACTACAAAATTTGCCAGTGATTTTTCTCCCAAACGGTTTACAAGAAGATTAGTTGACTTATCTACAAATGCAGCCGATTGGCATAAAGATGAATACTGCTGTATCAATTCAAGAAGTTTTTCATCAATAATTTTTTTATTGATGCATACACCGTTCTTTTTGGTAGAATGAATATTTATCCCGATTGTTCTTAACTGCTGAAGGTCACGCATAATTGAAATTTCTTCAACATCAAATATATATGCAAGCTCTGATGCCCTGATAATACCTGAATAATTTTGCGATAAAATTAATCCAAGTATTTCAAGCTGCCTTTTAAGTTTATATCTGATATCCTGCATCAGGCAATTTACATATTTTACATTGAACAATAAATAACTAAAAAATAATGAATTAACTGAGACATGATTAACAAGTTCAGTTAGTTTTATCAGTTAGAAATCCTGAAAAATTTATCAATGTATGATATGAAACTGTGAAAACTATAGTTTAGTTTGCAGTTAACCAAAAGGAGGATATTAGAATGAAAAGAATTACTGTTGTAAATAAAAATACTCAAAGTAACGCAGTTGATGTAAATGCATATCAACATGAAAGCGGTTTCAGGTATTTATACTGGTTATTTATTGCAGTTTTAGTTATTTCCGTATTATCACTTGTATCATCCGTTTATTCAGGTAGTGGTGAATTTGAAAATTATCTGGATTCAGTGAACAGTGCAGATATTATTTATTTTGATTACGGTAAATATGAACTGAAAGAAAATTCTTTTAAGATAATTGATAAAATTGCCGAACAGATGAAAAATGACGGAAATATTATCTTAAATATTAACGGTTATACAGATAACAAAGGAAGTGAGAGTTTTAACCAGGAACTTTCTGTAAAACGCTCGAATGCTGTCAGGGAATACCTGATATCGAAAGGAATTGATGGAAGTAAATTGATAATTACAGGGAGAGGTGAATATGACCCGGTAAATGATAACTCAACCGATATTAAAAGGAATGAAAACAGAAGGGTTGAATTTTCGGTCTCAAATGTAAGTGGTATCAGGAACACAGGAAAGAATGCAATTGATAATTCTAAGGGAAGAAGATTCTATGCAGATGCAACATTAAAAAATCAATATGTAAATTCAAAATTTACAGTTAAGTCAAGGGATGAAATTACAGCGGATCTATCTATACGCGATTCATCGGGTACGCCTGTTGATTCTGTTAAAATTGAAGACATAACCGCTAATTTAAAGTGGGATAGCAATGGGAAGATAGATTCAACAGAAGGTTACCCCAGGCTGATACCCATAAATGATAAAAAGAAGATAGCATTTTCACTTACTATGGATTATAGCGGCAGCATGTATGGAACAGAAGATGACAGTAAAACAGTACCCAAAAGCGGTAAAATAATTGCTATGGAAAAAAGCGTCAAAGTATTCATTGACCAGCTTGGAAGCAATATGTACTGCAAAATAATTAAATTCGGTGAAAAAGTATTAACACCTATACAGTTCACTAAATCAAAAAGTGTTCTCTACAGTGTACTTGAATACAACAGCTATCCAATGGGCGGAACGGCGCTTTTTTCATCAATATATACAGCATTAAGCGATACAATGTTTCAAAGCAACCCTACTGTGATGAAAACTATAATTGCTTTCACAGATGGTATGGAAAATTCATCTGTAAGGGTTACAATAGATTCAATTTACAATAAAAGCCTGCTGACAAATACTAAAATTTTTACTGTCGGATTATATAACGATGTAGGTAATTATAAACCGAATGAAGATGAAATTGCAAGAAGGAAAATTGATATGCTGAAAATTGCGCAAAATACCGGAGGGTTCTTTTACCAGGCAAATGACCCAGATAAATTGAACCAAATCTACAAGAATATCTTTAATCAGGTTATGATGTCATACAATATCAGCATTGTATGGAACAGTGATAAACTGCCTCCTAAGGGTACCAATGTTAAAGCAGAGCTGAAAATTAATGTAAAGGGAACTACGAGAGTAATATATACGAATTATGTAATGGAATAATACCTAAAGAAAAATTGTGAAGCCCGGAAAACTTGATTCCGGGTTTTTTTATTTTTTCTTAATTGAAGTTAAATTATTTTTTACCCATTCATTTATACCGCCAATTATATAATGTATTTTAGCAAATCTTTGCTCTTTCATCAGCTCAAAAGCCATAGCGGCTTTCTTTCCGTTTTCATCTACTATTATATATCTCTTCTCTTTATCAAGTTTTTCAGTCATCCCCGGGAAATCAGGCATAGAAAAATCTAAATTAACTGAATTTTCAATTTTTAATGAATCAAATTCTCTTTTTGACCTGATATCAAGTATAATTACTTCAGGATCTCCTTTATGCTTATTAAGGAAAGTAGAAGCTTCTTCAACAGTAACCTTATCTGATCTTAATGGCGGGAAAAAATAATCGCAGCCCTGGAATACAGATACCGCTATAAAACACAAATAAACTATGAGGAGCTTATTTTTAAAATGATGAGAAAATTGAATACTGTGAACAGGTGATTTTTTCAATAGAATTGTTTTCCTTCATCAAAAATACTGAAAATATGCTTAATATTCAAAAATATTGCAGAATTATTTTATACCAGAATGTAATTAAAATTACTACACCTGTTTCATACATATAACTATTTTTCTGCCTGATTTAAAGAGTTATGTTTGTATAGAAAGAATGAGAACACAGTAAGACAAGTATAGAAATAGTTAATTAGATAAACCCTTATGATTTTCAAGATTTACTCTTATGATTTTCAAGTTTTACCCTTATGAGTTTTCGGGTTAACCCCTTATGAGTTTTAAGAGCAGCCCTTATGAGTTTTAGGAATAACCCTTATGATGTTTTAGAGCATCCCTTATGAGGAAAACAGGACTTTACGAATGAAGTGTTTACCCTTATGATTGACAATGAATACCCTTATTAATATAAAGATTGGTTAAAGCCGGTTGTTCCAGGAGATAAGATGCCTGAAATAGCCGGTTTGTCATTTATATATGTGAACAAAAATTATCAGACTACAAAAGTCTATTTCTTCTCTGATAAATCATTAAATTCAGGTTATAAAAAAAAATTTGAAAATATAATCAGACTTTTGTAGTCTTTTCCAATCCCTCTTGCAATTACTATTTCAATATTATTTTATTAGTTTTATGCATAAATTTATGAGTGAAAACCAGAATAAATCTTGGAATTTTTGGATGCGGGGCTGTTTCAAGGTTAATGCATCTGCCTGCTTTATTAAATAATAAACATAAATTTAATATTGTTTCACTCTACGATATTAATGAGAACGCCTTAAAACTTACAGCAAAATTATTTGCAAACGAGAATTTAAATTTTGTCAAACTTCCTTCCGAAATATTATCAAATCCCAAAATCGATTCAGTAGCAGTTCTTACCTCAACATCATCTCATTTAAGATATACACTCACCGCTTTACAGAACAAAAAACATGTTTTCCTTGAAAAGCCGGCAGCAGTTCTTCCCAAAGATGTTGAGAAGATCATCAAATACGAAAAAAAATACAAACGGTATTGCCAGGTAGGTATGGTTCTAAGATACAGTTCTTTTTACCGTGAACTTCAGAAGATAATTGGTTCAGGTAAATATGGCAAAGTACTGTGGATGAACTGGCTGGAAACAAGACCATTTGACCCTATGTTGTGGCGGTATAATAATACCGCGATTAACGGTGATGCCATTATTCATGATAAAGCAGTACACCAGATAAATCTTTTTAATCAGTTTGCAGGCTCAAAACCAATTGAAGTTTCGGCAATGGGCGGACAGTACCTGATAAATCCAAATACATTCAGTAAAGTGCGGGCCTTCAGCAGGGAAGTGATGCTAAAAGGTGAATCGAACGATAATATTATGGCGCTTATCAAATACAAAAATGGAGTGAAAGCATCACTTACCGTTTCTTATGTAAGCCCGCATGCAAGGGAGTCGAGGTGGGTTATTCAATTAGAAAAAGCTAAGATAGTTGCGCATGTTGAAACATTAGTATCACCGAATAAGAACTCGAAAAGAAGATGGAAGGGCAATCCTTCAAGTATTTATTTATTTAAAGATGATAACAAATATCCAGTTGTGTGGAAGTACCCGATGTCATACCCGCCAACAGATAAAAATTTAGTATTCTACGATGAATATAAAGATGAACCGCTGCATCCTGGCTCCGGCGCGCAATGGGATGCGTTTTATAATACAGTAACTAAAAATGTTAAGCCTGAGAGCAATACAGCAATCGCATTACAGGATATAATTGTAGCAAAAGCAATTGATGACTCAATTAAAAAGAAAAAGGTGATTGATATTAAATGATTTTAGGAACAGACTACAAAAGTCTGTTCAGCTTTAAATAACTGAACGAAGATTCAGGTTTTAAATTATTTATAATAAATGATAAGACTTTTGTAGTCTTAATTCCGATTATGGTTGAAAACCAACTTTATCACATATATAACAGGGGCAACAACAGAGAAAATATCTTTTTTGATGATGAAAATTACCTGTTTTTTCTAAGCAAGTTCAATTATTATTTAAAAGACAAAGTTACTGTCTATGCTTATTGTCTTATGCCTAATCATTTTCATTTTCTACTTAAAGTCAATGAATGTAAAACACATTTGGAAATGACTAAAGAGTTAGATTTAAATGATAAAGAAAAATTATCTCAGGTAGAAAAATCATTTAGGGATTTTTTTATTTCATATGCCAAATCAATTAACAAATCGTATTCTCGCACAGGTAGTCTTTTTCAGTATAAGTTTAAGAGAAAACCGATTATTGATGAATCTCATTTAATCAATATTGTAGCATATATACATTTAAATCCAGTAAGGGCAGGATTAGTAAAAGGAGCAGAAAATTAGAATTTCAATTCTTATAGAAGTTATCTAAATGATTTAAATGATATTATTGTAACGGATAGAAATGAAGTTTTTGGTTGGTTTAGAGGAAAAAATAATTTTATAGATTTTCACAAAATATACAGGGATTTTCAAAAAGATAGGGATTATTTATTTGAGTAAATATAAAAAAAATGATAAGACTTCAAAAGTCTTTAAGACTTTCGAAGAAAGTATAAAGTCTTATGCAGACTGGATGATAATTTTTGTTGCCGTTGTCTTATTCTTTAACATTAACTGCCATGGAGAAATCCAAAAAGCTGCTGAAGTTAAGTTCAGGCTTGGAAACGAAGTATTGCTTGATAAGGCTAATGATTTTAAAGATAATAGAATTGCGGTGCTTACAAATCAAACCGGAATACTGCCCGATGGTACGCATATTATAGATGCGCTCATCAGTAAAGGGGTTAATGTTGTTAAGATATTTACTCCGGAGCACGGAATAAGAGGCGATGAGAATTACACTGAAAAAGATGAAAAAACGGGTATCCCGATTGTTTCATTGTATAATGGTAAAACTAAACCATCTAAGAGTGATCTTGCTGATGTTGATATATTGATATATGATATTCAGGATGTTGGCGCAAGATTTTATACATATACTTCTACTCTGTATTACGCAATAGAAGCGGCTGTTGAAAATGATAAGAAAATATGGATTTGCGATAGACCCATGATAACGAATCCAAACTATACTGATGGATTTATGCTGGAATTTCAATTTGAATCATTTGTAGGTTCCATTCCAACTCCGTCTGCATATGGAATGACCTGCGGTGAGCTAGGTTCTTATTTGAATAAAAGTGTTTTAGATAATAATGCAAAGCTTGAAGTATTTTTAATGGATGGTTATACCAGAAATACTGATTATGCATCACTGAAATTAACATGGGTTAAACCTTCACCAAGTATGTTCTATCCATCAACTGCTGTTTGTTACCTTGCTAACTGTTTGCTTGAAGGCACAAATGTTTCAGAAGGCAGGGGAACTACAAAACCGTTTGAGTATTTTGGCGCGCCATGGGTAAACCAGCAAAATATAGCAGATGAGCTGAATTCATATAAATTTGAAGGAGTTATATTTGAACCTGTAACATTCACTCCTACAGAAAAAATTTCATCTTACCCCCCAAAATTCTTTAATAAGGAGTGTAACGGAATATTCATAAATGTAACCGATAAAAATAAATTCCAGCCTGTTAAATGCGAAGTGGCAATTTTAATTGCTTTGTATAAAAACTGCCCGGAGTTTAAATTCAACAAGGATAACTTTATTGATAAGCTGGCAGGAACCGATAAACTAAGGAAAATGATAATAGCGGGAAATACAGCAGATGAAATTGAAGCAGCATGGAGTGATGGATTGAAAGGATTTAATGCCGTAAGATCTGAATATTTGTTATATAAATAATCCGGTAATTGTAATTTTAAATATATAGTAATATGCTGCAGGAAGAACTGAAATCAATATTCAAAAAACATAAAAGTGATAACGAAATTTATCATGACCTCGCGCAATACCATGTAAGGGAAATACTTCTGGTAACATCCTTATATGACGCATTTATACTTGAGGAGGAAGAAAAGCTTAATGAAAAGATATTTGGCGAGTATTACGGTCTGGACCTTTCAAACGTGCCAAGGATAACCAGCGCATCAGATGAAAAAGAAGCGGAGACCCTATTAAAGCAGAAATATTTTGATTTTGTTATCATAACAATGCGGACTCAAAATGTAACACCAATTGCTCTGGCAATAAAATTAAAAGAGATAAAACCCTATATGCCAGTCTTCCTTTTGCTGTATGATAACAGTGACATTGCTTTTGTAAACCAGTCAAGAGATAAAATTGATATATTTGAAAAAGTATTTGTGTGGAACCGTGAAACGAAGATATTTCTTGCAATCATTAAATATTTTGAAGATAAAAAGAACTGTGAAAACGATACCAAGGTGGGTCTTGTAAGGGTAATACTTCTTGTAGAAAATTCTATCAGGTATTACTCGCGTTACCTGCCGATACTATACAGCGAAATTATCAAGCAAACGCAGCGTCTTATCACGAAAGATAACCTTGATGGCGTGAAAAAAATACTCAGGATGCGCGCCAGACCCAAGGTGCTGCTTGCAGTTAACTATGAAGAAGCCATTGAGCTTTACGAGAAATTTAAAAGCACAATGCTTTGCGTAATTTCTGATGTTAAATTCCCGTTTGAAGGTAAGATAAACGAAGAAGCAGGTATTAAGCTTTTACTAAAAATTAAAACTACAGATCCTGATATCCCGTTTTTATTGCAATCATCTGAGAGCACATTTTCTGAAACAGCAATACTGCACGATGCGGCTTTTATTAATAAGAATTCAGAAACTTTATCTGATGACCTGCGGGAATTTATACTTGATAACCTTGGTTTTGGCGATTTTATTTTCCGTGATAAAACAGGCAATGAAATAAAAAGGGCATCATCAATTGAAGAATTTAAATACCTGCTAAAGAAAGTGCCGGCAGAATCTGTGATATATCATGGCAGCAGGAACAATTTTTCGGCCTGGCTTATGGCAAGGGGAGAGATACAAATTGCAGAGCATCTTGAAGAGCTGAAAATAACCGATTTCCCTAATGCTGATGCGATAAGAGATTATATAATACGTGTTACCAAAAATGTTGAAACAACCGTATCACGCGGCGGCGTTGTTGATTTTGAGCCAAAATTCCTTGATGAAGATAACCTTATATTAAGGCTCGCAGGCGGTTCTTTTGGCGGAAAAGGAAGAGGCATAGCATTTATTAATACTCTGCTTCAGACGAAAGAACTTTTCAAAGGAATTGAAAATGTATCTATTAAAATTCCAAAGACAGCGGTTATAGGGGCTGAAGAATATGATAATTTCATAAACCGCCATGACCTTGCAGGTATACAAATGGAAAGTACTTATGATGAAGTTAAGCAGATATTCCTTTCAAAAGATCTCTCAGAAGAACTGATCTCAAAACTAAGGGTGTATCTCGATAAGATACAATCACCAATTGCTGTAAGGTCATCGGGAATGTTTGAGGATTCAATTTCGGAATCATTTTCAGGGATATACCAGACTTTTTTACTGCCAAATAACGATGAGTCATTTAATGAAAGGCTTAAGAATCTGACTGATGCAATTAAGCTTGTATATGCTTCAATTTATTCAAAGCATGCGCGCTCATATTTTGAGGCGATAAACTACAGGATAGAAGATGAACGTATGTCAGTTGTTCTCCAGGAAATTGTTGGTAACCGATTTGAAAATGTTTTCTTTCCGCATGTATCAGGTGTCGCGCAGTCATACAACTTTTACCCGATAAGCCGCTTTAAACCCGAAGACGGTATTTGCATTGCCGCTGTTGGTTTGGGTAAATATGTTATTGATGCCGAGAAGGCTTACAGGTTCTCGCCAAAATTTCCAAAAATTGATATTATCGATCCTGAAGCCCAGGTAAGAGATTCACAGTCATTTTTCTATGCAATTGATATGGAAAAGGGAATTTCAAATCTAGCAGAAGGTGAAGATATTACGCTTAAGAGAATTGAAATTGCCGATGCAGAAAAACTTGGCGTACTGGATGATATAGTATCTGTGTATGACCCGCAGGATAAAAAGATGAAAGTAGGATTAACTCATAAGGGTCCAAGAGTAGTAAATTTTGCGGGAATATTAAAGTATGATCTTTTCCCGTTCGCAAAAGTATTAAGCCGTATTCTTGAAATAATTGAAAGCTCAATGGGTCTGCCGGTTGAAATTGAATTTGCAGTAAACCTTGATGAGAAAAACCCCGGATTTTATATTTTACAGTTAAAGCCGCTTATAAGAAGCTCGGAGTTTTTTTCTATTGATGTAGAGGATATTAAAAAGGATAATTTAATATTATATACAGAGCGAGGAATGGGTAACGGTAAGATTGAAAATATTACTGATATCATTTACGCCGTGCCAGAGCTTTTTAATAAAGCAATGACACAGCAAATGGCGGTTGAAGTTGAAAAGTTAAATGATATTATGAAAGCATTGAAGCGGAATTATATACTTATCGGTCCCGGAAGGTGGGGGACGCGTGACCGCTGGCTTGGAATACCCGTAACATGGCCTCAGATATCGTGCGCGAAGATAATTGTTGAAACTGACCTTGAGGATTTTAAAGTAGATGCCTCGCTTGGCTCACATTTTTTCCATAACATAACATCAATGAACATTGGTTACCTAACTGTACATCAATCCAACGGCAGGGATTTTATTGATTGGGAGTACCTGAATTCCATAACCCCTGAAAACAGGTCAGAGCATTTTGTTCATCTGCATCTGCCAAATCCTGTTAAAGTGCTTATGGATGGGAAAAAGAGTATTAGCTTGATAGAGAAGTAAGGATTGTTCATCATTCATCGCATGACTACAAGCTGGACTGCCAAAGCAGTCATCCGATGAATATAAAATTAATTCACAGGGTTAGTTGCCCACACTCCTGCTTCAGGTATAAACCCCTTATCATCCATTTCAAGCATTGATTTTATTAAATGAGCAATATGAGTCCCTTCAAGCTTAGTTGGATTAAAATCCCTTGGCTTACCGCCTGCATTTATGCCAAAGCTTGTCTGTACTTCGCTTGGATTCACAAGCATAACTCGTATGTTATGTTTTCTAAGTTCAGCGCGCCAGCATTCATTCATGCCGCGCAATGCAAATTTGGTTGCGCAGTAGGGTGAGCCGTTTGCGAATCCCCCTGTACCTGCGCTTGATGCTATTTTATCAATTTTACCATAGCTCTTTTCTATGAAGTGTTTTGCAGATTCACGTCCGCATACCATAGCGCCTGTTATATTTGTCATTAATA
>JANPBV010000482.1:0-8522 GCA_031430615.1 Ignavibacteria bacterium
AATAATGAAGAAACAAAATTAGTTACAAAAAACGCTCATTTAAAACATATTGAAGATTTTTTTTATCTGGGTTCAGAAGTTCATCCCGTACAAAGAGGCATATTTAATTATCGTAAGGATAACAAGGAATTGTTTTTATCAGAAATCAAAATATTCCGAAACTCTTTAAATGAAAACGAAATTAAAGAGGAAATTTATAAACAAAGCAAATATAATGATGATAGATTAAAGTTGTATCATAATTTCGAAGAATCTGTCGGGCATTTTATTCATGATGGCTCAAGAAATGATATACCAGGTGAACTGTATGGTCTCACAGAAAAAGTATTAGACTTTCCACCAGTTAAAAGATTAAATAAAATAGAAGATAAGGTGATTGATTTAGATAACTACGTTAATATCAAGAATAAGGGTGAAATTAGACTAAATAAAAATATATTTTCACAAAAATCAAGTTTTACTATACAGTTTGAAGCAAAAGCTGGTGGAGATTTGAAGAAAAACGGAAGGATGCTATTTCGTATAAGTGGTATTCAGTATTATTATGGATTTGGTTTCGATAATACAGGTAAGATTATAGTTGCAAGAGAAGATGCTATTAATGATAATTTTATAGAATTAGCAAAATTTGATTTTCCGCTTGATTCTGTTTGGCATAAATATTCTTTGGATTATGACCATTCTTTAAATAAAGGTCGTTTATTCATAGATTCAAAGTTAATGGCTGAATATAATTTTGGGAAATCGGATTATGATATAACTAGACAGTTATTTTGCATAATTTTCGGGAAGGAAGGTCAATATGATAACCCAAGATTCTGGGGTGAGGAATGTTCTATAGATAATATAGCAATTTTTAATAGAACACTTAATCAAGAAGAATTGAGTATTAACAAACCTGATAAATTAAAATTTATTCCGGGTATTATTGTACTGTGGACATTTTCAAAAATTTCACATAACATATGCTTTGATGAAATAGGTAAAGTACCTGTATTTATTTGGGAAGAATATGAAATATTAAACAAAGATTAAATTCCTAACAAAAAAAGGCACCCAATAAATTGGATGCCCTTTCAATTTGTTGAAATCAAACGAAAATTAATTGAAATCCCGTTCTGACTCGTTTTTGAGTTTGTGGGATAACATTTAACTTGTAACCTGAAACTTGTTGAAATCAAACGAAGTTTGATTGAAATCCCGCTTTAGCGGGATAACTTATTTAATTTCCCACGTATTGCCTGCAAATAATAGCTTTTCAAGGTCGCCCTCGCCAAGTTTTGCCTTTGCGTCAACTATCTGCTGCTCCATCTGGTCTTCAAATACAGGTCTTTCAACCTTATAAATTACCCCAAATGGCACAGGGAAGTTCTTCATTTCGGTGAACTGCGCAAGTATCATTGCAAGCTCTTTCGAAGTTTCATCATGTACAAGAACGTCATCAATAGTATGCTTGCCATCTTCCAGTGAAATAACTTCGGGTCTGAAACCATTTAGCTTAATTCCCATTTCTTTTTTTGCCCCAAAAACCATTGGCTTGCCGTGTTCTATAAATACTGTATGCGCTGCTTTACTTTCTTTTTCTGTGTACAGGAAAAATGCTCCGTCATTATAAATATTACAGTTCTGGAAGATCTCCAGGAATGAAGTACCATGGAATGCATGAGCTTTTGAAATCATATCCTGCATATGTTTTGCATCCGTATCCATTGTTCTGGCAACAAATGATGCACCTGCGCCCAGAGAAAGTGTCAATGGATTGAAAGGTTCTTCAAGCGAACCCATTGGTGATGATTTTGTAATTTTACCGTGTTCTGATGTTGGAGAATACTGTCCTTTTGTAAGTCCGTATATGCGGTTATTGAACAGCATTAAAACCGTATTCAGGTTTCTTCTGAGTAAATGTATGAAATGGTTTCCGCCAATACTTAACAGGTCGCCATCTCCGGCTGCTATCCATACGTCAAGATCAGGCCTTGCCATTTTTAATCCTGAAGCAACAGCAGTAGCCCTGCCGTGAATTGAATGAAAGCCGTATGTATTCATGTAGTAGGGGAATCTGCTTGAGCATCCGATACCTGCTACAAACACAGTTTTTTCTTTTGGAATATTGAACGAAGGCATAACACGCTGAACCTGCGCAAGGATTGAATAATCACCGCATCCCGGGCACCATCTTACATCCTGGTCAGAAGAGAAATCCTTTGCAGTCAGTTTTACTTCAGAAATTTTTAATGTTCCGTTAGTTGATTCTGTTTCCATATTATTTTTCAGTTAACAATTCAATTACTTTTTTCTCAATTTCACTTGCTTTAAAAGGCAAGCCCTGAACTTTATTAAAACCAATAACATCTTTAAGGTAATAAGCTTTGATAAGTGTGCTTAACTGTCCAAGGTTCAATTCAGGTATAAGTACTTTTTTGAATTTCTTCAAAACATCACCCAGGTTTTTAGGCAATGGGTTTAGATATTTCAAGTGTATCCTCGAAACCTGATATCCTTTTGCCAGAAGTCTTTCACGCGCAGTGGTAATCGAGCCGTATGTGCTTCCCCAGCCGATAATTAAAAGCTCACCTTCGGGGTCACCGTCAACTTCTGCAAGCGGGATATAATTTTCAATATTTTTAACTTTTTCTGCTCTTAGGTTAACCATAAATTCATGGTTTGCGGTATCATAGCTAACATTGCCTGTGATATGCTGTTTTTCCAGTCCGCCTATTCTGTGCTCCATTTCAGGTGTACCCGGTTTTACCCATGGGCGCGCAAGGAATTCATCTCTCATATACGGCTGATAGCCTTCTTTTTCAGTTCTGAATTCACCTTCGATAATTGGCAATTCACTTTCATGCGGTATCCTCCATGGCTCAGCGCCGTTAGCAAGGTAACCATCTGATAGGAAGATAACCGGTGTCATGAACTTACATGCAATACGCGCAGCTTCAAACATCATCATAAAGCAATCAGCGGGTGTTGATGCTGCAACTACAGGTACCGGACACTCGCCGTTCCTTCCCAGTATAGCCTGGAAAAGATCAGCTTGCTCGGTTTTAGTTGGTAAGCCTGTACTGGGTCCGCCTCTTTGAATATTCGCAATAACCAGAGGAAGTTCTACCATGACAGCTAAACCAATTGCTTCCTGTTTTAAAGCCATACCGGGTCCGCTTGTGCTGGTGAAAGCAAGTGAACCTCCAAAAGCCGCTCCGATAGCCGCGCAAATAGCGGCAATTTCATCTTCAGCCTGGAATGTTTTAACGCCAAAGTTTTTAAATCCTGAAAGATCATGCAAAATATCGCTGGCAGGTGTAATAGGATATGAGCCTAAGAATAATGGCAAGCCGCTTTTAAGCGATGCAGCCAGAATTCCAAGCGCAGCGGCGTGATTGCCGGTTATGTTTCTGTAGATGCCTTTTGGCAGTTTAGCAGGCGCTACTTTGTAGCGTGTTGTGAATATCTCTGCGGTTTCACCGAAATAATAACCGGCTTTTAAAGCGCGAATATTTGCTTCTGCAATTACAGGTTTTTTACTGAACTTGGTTTCAAGCCAGCTCATTGTAATTTCAAGTGGTCTATCATACAGCCAATAAGTTATACCCAAAGCATAAAAATTCTTGCATCGGTTAGCTTCTTTAGCTGTTAATCCCATTTCCTGAACTGCATTATTGGTTGCGCGTGTTACAGGAACCTTAATTAATTTGTATCCGGCTAGTGAACCGTCTTCAAGGGGATTGGTTGTGTATCCTGCAAGGTTCAGATTTTTTTCAATGAAAGCATCTTCATTTGCTATGATTGTACCGTGCTTTTTAAGGTCTTTTAAATTAACCTTTAAAGCTGCCGGGTTCATAGCAACAAGTACATCAGGCTCATCCCCGGGGGAATATATATCCTGACTTGAAAATTGTATCTGAAAACCGCTAACTCCGAATAAAGTACCTGCAGGGGCTCTTATTTCCGCCGGATAATCCGGGAAAGTGCTTAAGTCATTGCCAAAAAATGCTGATGTTTCTGTGAATCTGGATCCGACGATCTGCATACCGTCGCCGGAATCTCCCGCGAATCTGATGGTCGCGCTTTTTAAAACCTCTACGGTTTTTTCCATTATGTGTTTTTTTGCTCCTAAAGAAACGATTGGGCTGTGAATCCGAGCCAGGCATTTTTTTTAATTAGAGCCGGACTTGTAATACAATCTTAAGCTTCGTCTTTAACAACTGAAACGTTAATTTGCGCCATAACGTTTCCTGCAAGCTTTATATCAACGGTTCGTGAACCTATTTCTTTAATAGGCTCTTCCAGCAATATGTTTCTTTTATCTATAGTGTAGCCTTTATGAATAAGCGCTTCTGCAATTGTGCCATTGGTAACTGAACCGAAAAGCTTAATATCATCAGCGGCTTTAGCTTTTATTTCAAGCTGTATGCCTGAGAGCTCGCCTGCTAATTTTTGTGATTCTGCAATTACTTTTTCAAACTTTTTAGCCTGTTGTTTTTTTATCTCATCCAGGACTTTCATGTTGCTGGTATTAGCCTTCATAGCAACACCGTTCGGAATAAGGTAATTCATTGCAAAGCCGTCTTTTACGTTTACTACTTCACCGGTTTTACCTAAATTGTCGTGGTCTTGTTTTAATATTATTTTCATTTTGTATAATTACGTAAAAAGTATGGGCGGGGTTTAACCCGCCTTAACTTTTTGTTTATAAATTCTTAGCTGTTTGTTGGCGCTGCATCTCCAGTAGAGGTTGCATCACCAAGAAGCGCTGTATCCTCAGGGGATAAATGCTTCTCAAATGAATCATCTTCAAAGGTTGTAGGCTCATCATGATGCTCAGAACCATGACCCTGTCCTTTTTTGTTAAGGAACTGTATCCTTCTTGCTTTTATTTCAACAATTGTTTTGCTATCGCCTTTTTCAGTTTTAAAAGTCCTTGACTGAAGTTCACCCTCTACAAGACATGCGTTGCCTTTTTTAAGTTTGTCTCTGCAGCTTTCTGCAAGTTTATTCCATGCAACAACTCCAACATAGCAAACATCTTCCTGCCATTCGTCCTTGCTGTCCCGGTATCTTCTGTTAGACGCAACTGAAAAGTTTACAACCGGTGTGCCGCTATTGGTCTGTCTGAAAATAGGATCCTTTGTAAGGTTTCCTGCAATTATTACCGAATTTAATTCGGGCATCTTTAAATCAGCCATATATTCCTCCGATAGTTTCGGGTTTAATGTTAATTGTTGACTATACTTGTTTATACAGTGGTCTTAGCTTCAGCAACTTTATCGGCTTCGGCTGACTGCTGCAATAGCTGTGCTGCAGCTTCTCTTTCCTTCATTACCTGCTCTTTTCTTTCAAGGTAAATGTTACGTTCTACCAGAGTCTTTTTATCGAAAGTAACAGTTAAAAACCTGATGATATCATCATCCAAATGGTATGCTCTTTCAAGTTTGGCAATAACTGATGGATCTGAAGTAAATTCGATGGATATATAAAAGCCTGTCACTTTCTTTTTAATAGGATAAGCGAGTTTCTTTCTGCCCCATTTTTCTACCTTTACAACTTCGCCTTCATTTTTCGTGAAGAAGTTTGAATATTTGTTGATAATTGAATCAATTCTTTCGTCTTCGAAGATCGAGTCAACTATAAAAGTCGTTTCGTAATAATTGTGCGTTTTTTTGCTCATTAAAATATTGTTAGAATTTAGCTACTAATATAGTTTTTGGCTATTAAATATTCAAGGCAGTAAATAAATGATGTCCTGACTGAATAAGCAAAAATATCAATAAATATTCAATTTTGAAATGACCTAAATCATTGTTTTCACAATTTAGATCTGTAATTTCTTGGAATAAACTGTAAAGTAATTAATATTAAGTGATTACATTAAAATATTTTCCTGTCTTTTATTGATTGTAAAGATATGGACTCGCCACCCGTTTTCTTCATTTTTTCTCACCATATTTTTGCCGATTTTTGTAGTTAAATCATTTCTAAATGCCAGGAAAAGCAGTAAAAAAAGTAAGCAAACAAAGCTTGAAGAGCTCTTCAAAAAAACTCTCAATAAGTAATAAATCCAGCCGGAGTATTAGCAAAACTCCAAAATCAACCCCGATTGAAATTAGAGATTCCCACCTTCGCCTGCAGGGGCAGGGAGCCGGGAATAAGCGCGAGGATTTTATTTCCGTCAAAGGCGCGCGTGTTAATAATCTTAAAAATATCAGTGTTGATATTCCCCACAACAAGTTTGTAGTAGTAACCGGTTTAAGCGGTTCAGGGAAAACATCTCTTGTTTTTGATACCATATATGCTGAAGGTCAAAGGCGATATATTGAAAGCATGTCATCATATGCCAGGCAGTTCCTTGAAAGAATAAATAAACCTGATGTTGATTCCATTACCGGGCTTGCCCCTTCAATGGCTATCGAAGTTAAAACAACAACACGTAATCCAAGAAGTACAGTAGGCACATCAACAGAAATTTATGATTACTTTCGTTTGCTGTTTTCAAGAGCGGGAAAAACATTCAGCCCTGTTTCAGGCAAGGAAGTAAAGCGCGATACTATTGAAGATATTCTGAAATTCATAAATATACTTGAAGATAAGACAAGGCTGTATATCCTTTTCCCAATACATACTCATGAACAAAAAACTGTTAAGCAGGAGCTTGAAAACCTAATTCAAAAAGGTTTTATAAGAATATGGGACGGGAAGAATATTATTGACCTGAACCAGGGTTATGACCCCAAAAAAATAAAGCCTGAAGAAATTAAAATTATTGCTGATAGACTTGTACTCAATAATTGTGATGAAGAACAAATTCAGCGCATAGCCGGCTCACTTGAGCAGGCTTATGTTGAAGGTGATGGCTATTTGTTTTTGATGACAGAGACTTCTAATGAAGTCTCCCTTATAAAGTCGAAGAACTTGCATGAAAGTGGGGATAAAGGGGGATTAGAAAATAAAACACACCCCGTCTCCACCAAAGGCGGAGCCACCCCTCTTAATAGAGGGGAATTTAAAATGGTTCCTTTCAATATGCATCTTGAAGCAGACGGTATAAGGTTTGAAGAGCCGGAGCCGCTGATGTTCTCATTCAATAATCCAATTGGAGCATGCCCAAAGTGCCAGGGGTTTGGTGAAACTATAGATATTGACGAGAACCTGATTGTTCCCGATAGGAATAAATCAATATTCCAGAATGCTATACATGTATTTTCAACTCCAAAGCACAGCAAACATTTAAGCGACCTTCTGTTTGAAGGCAAAAAAAATAATGTCAGGGTTCACGTTCCTTTTAAAGACTTAACTAAAGAAGAAGTTGAAAAAGTCTATAAGGGAATGGGTGACTATTTAGGTGTAAATAAGTTTTTCAGAATGGTTGAGCGTGAAGCAGCATATAAAATACATTACCGCGTTTTACTTAGCCGTTACCGCGCTTATACAAAATGTACGGAGTGCGAAGGCTCAAGGCTGCGCAAAGAAGCTTTATACGTTAAGTTTGCTGATAAGACAATTAAAGACCTTGTGCAAAATAATATCGAAGAGTTATTTTTCTTCTTTAATAATGTTAAGCTTGGTAAAACCGATCTGGCAATTGCAGGAAGGATACTTGAAGAGATAAGGAACAGATTAAAATATCTCTACGAGGTAGGGCTTGGATACTTAACATTGAACAGGCTTACAAGTACACTCTCAGGCGGCGAGAGCCAGAGGATAAATCTCGCAACTTCGCTTGGTTCATCGCTGGTTGGCTCTATATATGTGCTTGATGAACCCAGTGTCGGACTTCACCCCAGGGATAATGACAGGCTGATAAAGATACTTAAATCACTGCGTGATATTGGGAATTCTGTAATAGTAGTTGAGCATGACCCTGATATGATTAATGCATGTGACTATATGATTGATATAGGTCCAAAAGCGGGTGAGTTTGGCGGTGAGGTAATTTATTCCGGTGATATAAAAGATATCGCAAAGTCTAAAGACTCTCTTACTGCCAGGTATTTAACAGGCAAGCTAAAAATTGAGCTTCCCCAAAGAAGGCGCGCTGTGAACGGTCATGTAATCTCAATTCGCGGCGCATCTGAAAATAATTTAAAGGATCTGAATGTTGATATTCCATTAGGAGTGTTTGTATGTATTACGGGAGTAAGCGGTTCGGGTAAATCAACTTTAATAAGCGATATACTTTATGGCGCATTAAAGAAAAGGCTTGAAGGAATTTACAACGAAAAGATAGGGCAATACAGAGAAATTTTGGGACACCAGCATATAAATGCCATTGAGCTTGTTGACCAGACTCCAATTGGCAGGTCGCCTCGCTCAAACCCGGTGACCTACATGAAGATATTCGATCTTATACGTGATGTATTTGGTAATTTACCTGCATCAAAACTTCGGGGTTATTCAGCAGGAAATTTTTCATTCAATGTCCCCGGCGGCAGATGCGAAACCTGCGAAGGCAGTGGTGTAATAAAAATAGCGATGCAGTTCATGGCGGATATTTATTTAGAGTGTGATGTTTGCAAAGGCAAAAG
>JANPBV010000483.1:0-3865 GCA_031430615.1 Ignavibacteria bacterium
GAAACGCTTTGCCGGCAAACAGGAGTTTGAATATTTTGAGGAAAAGAATATCAAAGATATCGATGGAGTAAGAAAAGCATTTGATGAAGCTGATAAAACTGTAATTGCGTTTTTAGACTCTTACCCCTATCACAGCACAAAGATTAAAGGTGAAATATTCTGGCTTAAAATCGATATGACGTTCAGCGTTCTTGATTTGTTTACCCATGTTATGACGCATGAATTCCACCATAAAGGACAAATAATGACAATGAGCCGAATGCTTGGATATACTCCCATAGATGCCGATATTATAAGGTTTAATTGATTATGATCAAACTAGAATAATATAGTATGACAAAGAGTAGAATGAATCCTAAGGTCGATTGGTATTTTGACAAACCCGGAAAGTGGCAGGAAGAAATAAAAAAATTAAGGACTGTCATTCTTGACTGCGGACTCAGCGAAGAATTAAAGTGGGGTTGTCCCTGTTACTCCTTAGAGGAAAAGAATGTAGTTCTTATTCATGTATTTAAAGAATACTGCGCAGTTTTGTTTTTCAAAGGCGCTTTATTAAATGATCCTGAGAGTATTCTGGTACAGCAAACCAAAAATGTGCAGTCGGCTCGCCAGATAAGGTTTATCAGCCTTCAGGAAATAGTTGAAATAAAGTCTATACTGAAATCTTACATTAAGGAAGCTACCATAGTGGAAAAAGCAGGCTTAAAAGTGAAGCTTAAGAAAACTGCTGAATATAAAATACCTGAAGAATTTCAAATCAGATTAGATGAACTGCCTGCCCTGAAAGCTGCATTTCGTGCATTAACGCCGGGACGGCAAAGAGGATACCTCCTTTATTTTTCTCAAGCCAAACAATCCAAAACCCGGGAATCGAGGGTTGAAAAATATATGCAGCAAATTCTCATTGGAAAAGGATTAAATGATTAGCACCATGCCTCATGCAGACAGAAATGAGAAAATAATTGATCAAACTTTCCGCCTTTAGTATTTGGAAAAGTTTACCTAAAATAGCATTGAATTAATAAACCAATTTCAAACAAATATTATTTTCAAATGGCTGAAAAAAAATCAAAACTTGCTGTAATAAAAACAAAACCAACTTCAGCTAGTGTTGAGGATTTCATTAATAGTGTTCAGCATGAACAAAAACGTAAAGATAGCTTTGTACTTCTAGAATTGATGAATAAATTAACCGGCGAAAAACCAATATTGTGGAGCAATTCTATTATTGGTTTTGGTATTAAAAGATACAAAAGCCCAGCAACCGGCAGAGAAGTTGATTGGCTCCGCATAGGCTTCTCCCCAAGGAAAGCGAATATATCATTGTACATCGGCGTTGGTGTTAAAGAGCATGCTGCTGCACTTAAAAAGCTCGGCAAGCATAAAACAAGTGGTGGCTGTCTTTACATAAATAAGCTTGAGGATATCGATATAAAAATTCTTAAGAGTATGATAGTTGGTTCAATAAATCGATTGTAGATTTCTTTGCCAAAAAGTACACACAATTAGAATGTAAATTGGTTACACCCCGTTAGACGAAGATATAAAAAGGTTAAATTAATTCCGCTTTTCAGCCGTATTTTTCCCTATTAAATAAACTCATCTATTCATAGTTTCGTTATAATAATATGACAAATCTTTTAATTTGACGAATCTGGATAATATTTTTATCTGCATACACGGACATTTTTACCAGCCGCCAAGGGAAAACCCCTGGACTGGCGAAATTGAAAAGCAGGATAGCGCAAAACCGTATCATGACTGGAATGAAAAGATACATCATGAGTGCTATAAAGCTAATACAGAAGCTGAAATAATTGATGATACTGGTAAAGTTGTAGCAATCATAAATAATTATGAACTGCTGAACTTCAATTTCGGTCCCACTCTATTAGCGTGGATTCAGCATAAACATCCTGAAACCTACACTAAGATAACTGAAGCGGATAAGAAAAGCATTCCCGGGCACAACGGACACGGTAACGCAATTGCAATGTGCTATAACCACATGATAATGCCTCTTGCTAACCTGAATGATAAAATTACACAGGTTTTATGGGGACTCGCTGATTTCAGGCATCATTTCGGGCGTGAATCTGAAGGCATCTGGCTGCCTGAGACAGCCTGCAATGTTGAAACTGTCGAGGTTCTGATAAACCTGAGAGTTAAATACATAATTTTAGATACCTCTCAGGCAGCGTTCTACAGAAAAATGGGAAATGACAAATGGATAGATGTAAATGACGGCTCAATTAATCCAAAAAGACCATACAGGTGCTATTCAGAAATACATGCTGATAACTACATCGATATATTTTTCTATGACGGTCCAGTATCAAAATCCGTTGCATTTGATGATGTGCTTGAAAGCTCACAGAAGATTCTTAACAAAATATTTAATGCTGAAGATAAAGAATATGCAGGTTCACAGCTTATCAGCATAGCAACTGATGGTGAAACGTTCGGTCACCACAAGAAGAATGCAGAAAGAACGCTGGCATTCTTTATGAAGTCATTAGCGCCGCAGAATAATTTGAAAATTGTGAATTTTGTTGAGTATCTGGAGTTAAACCCGCCTGAATATGAGGTCAAAATTAAACCCGGAGATAATGGCGAAGGCACATCGTGGAGTTGTGTGCATGGAGTAAAAAGGTGGAAGGAAGATTGCGGCTGCGGAGGCGGAGGTGGATGGGTTCAGCAGTGGCGAAAACCGCTAAGAGAAACAATGGACTGGCTCCGTGACCAGATGATAATAATTTATGAAAACATGGGTAGTATTTTGTTAAAAGATGTATGGAAGGCAAGGAATGATTATATTGACCTGTTGCTTAATAGAAGTTTAACCACAGCCGATAATTTCTTTAGAAAAAATGAAGTTAGAGGGTTAACTGTTAACGAAAAACAAATAGCTATTAAACTTCTTGAGATGCAGAGATATTCAATGCTTATGTACACAAGCTGCGGGTGGTTCTTCAGCGAAATATCCGGGCTTGAAACTGTAAAGATACTTGAATATGCAGCGCGGGCTATTGAATTAGTAAATGAGCTTACAGGAATAGATATTGAAACTGAATTTAAGAATAAACTATCTGCAGCAAAGAGCAATATTGCAAAATATAAGACCGGCAAAGGCGTTTATGAACAGCTTGTTCTTCCGCACAAACATTTAAACCAAGACCAACGGTAAATTCAACAATTTGGAAAACAATCAAATTAACGATTCGTATTTTTTAAACAGCAAAACTGCAGCTAAATGGCGCAGGATTGGTACTAATCTGCGTGCAGGTGTTGCTGTTCCTCTGTATTCAGTTTACTCAGCTAAGAGTGTTGGTGTTGGTGAGCTTCCCGATATTAAACTTCTTGCTGATTGGTGTAAATTAACCGGAATATCAATCATACAATTATTACCGCTCAATGATGTGGGCGATGATTTCGCACCGTACAATGCAGTTTCATCTTTTGCAATTGACCCTATGTATCTGAGAATAAAAGATATTAAGAACGTGGATATTACTACTTATCTGGCTGATATTGAAAGAATGAAAAAGAAATTCCGCCCTTTATTCAGAAGAGTAAACTATAAGATAAAACAGGCTAAGATTAACCTGCTATGGAATATCTACAGAGAAAATAAGACTGATAATATTACTGAATTTAGTGAATACAAGAACAAAAACTCATACTGGCTGGATGATTATTCAGTTTACAAGGTGATTACTGAACTAAATCCCGGCATCGGGTGGATGAATTGGGATGAAGGACTTAAAAACAGGGTGCAGGTAGTACTTGAAAACTTTAAAAAAATAAATTTTGAGCGGATTGAATTCCATAAGTGGGTTCAATGGCAGTTATTTGAACAGCTAAA
>JANPBV010000484.1:0-3702 GCA_031430615.1 Ignavibacteria bacterium
AAATGTATCATCAGTCATTGGTATCATAGCATACTTTTGCCTGCCTTTGCGCTGGTAATACAGCTTGCCGCCTTCGTAAGTGATTGTCCGGTCATCATAAGTCCCTGCATAGCTTTTCATTGTGTTATCATCAATTGCGGGAGCGTTCATAACTGCCTGAAGTGATTCAATCATCCACTTGTATGTATTTAACTGTTTCTCATCTTTTGTGTTTTCCGAAAGTTTTTGGAGCGCGAGTATCTGCGCCTGCTCAAGTGCAAGCTCTGATCTTACATTTACATCGGGAGATACTCCAACACCTTCCCAGTTGGTTTTTGTTACCGGACTTATCGCCCTGCCAACTGGTATATTGATAATGAATTGTTTATTTACTGGTCTTATATGTCCCGGATGGGCGCCACCTCCAGTAGTTTCACCAACTATTGTAGCACGTTTCAGGTTCTTTAAGTTATAGGTAAATTCCTCAGCTCCTGAAAAAGTGAATTTGCTTGTTAAAATGTAAACAGGAACATCAGGCATTTTTTTGCCATCAACTTTCCTTAATGTCCAGAATTCTTCAGTTCTGTCATCATTCCTGAAATAAAGGTCATTTAGATGAACAGGTTTTTCGCCAAATAAATAGCTGCAAATAAGCTGAACTCCAGTAGGATGACCTCCCCCGTTTAACCTGAGATCAAATATTATTGCTTCGGTATTTGCAAGAAATCCCATAACATCTGAAACTATTTCTTTTGCATATTGGGGGGACGCGAAATGCCTGAAATCCACATACCCTATATTACCTGCAAGTCTTTCAACCTTCTTAAATCCATAATTTTCCTTCTTCATCATCTCGTTAAATTGTTTTTCATCACCGGGAGAAGGACCATTTTTTTCCTCTTCAAGCAGTCTTTGGGCATCATCGGGTGAAAACCTTACACGAATGTGCTTATCGTTACTTATTGACTGAAGGTCAGCAGTTAATACTTCAGCAAATTTCATAGGGTCATTAATACTATCATAATTTCCCACAGCAAGTTTTGATTTTATGAAATCTCCCATCTTCTTTGCCGTTTCGGCAAAAATGTAATTGTCATCCAGCAGTTTAGATATTTTTTTAACAGTCTGCTGCTTAACTTTTGTATTAAAATTAAAATTGACGTATTGCTGTGAATAAATAATATTTGCTGCAAGTAGCAATAAAAACAAATATTTAATGATTTTTATGTTAAGCATTTATATAACTCCTTATGTATAATTTTATTTATATGACGTTTTTTAAGTAAAAAAGGTTTCTTTTAAAATTTGGTACTATTATAGATCTATAGCCATTCTGATAGTTGAACGGGCATATTTTGAAGTACCATGATTTTCAGTCTGCTTGAATCCAAGCTTCTTGTATAAATTCATCGCGGCACCAAGCTTAATGCTTGTTTCAAGATAAAGAGTTTTTGCGTTTTTCTTCTTTGCCAGCACAATAATTTCTTCAGCAAGCCTTTTGCCAATTTGTTTGCCTTTTGCTTTATCTGTTACTGCCATTTTTGCAAGCTCATATACTGAATCTCCTGATTTTATCAAAGCGGCAGTGCCGACAATTTCACCGTTATACTTTGCAAATATTACATCACCGCCTTTTGAAATTATCTCTCCTTCAGGATCACTCAGAAGCTTTTTATCTTCAGGTTCCACTTTAAAATATTTTTCTAGCCACTCGTAATTAAGTTCGCGGAATATATCGTTAAGTTCAGGTGAATAATTTATTATTTCAACATCCTCTATCTGTTTTTGTTTTATCTTTTCGCTTACCCGGTGATACATATCTTTTTCATCAAGAGCGCTCTCAAGTTTGTTAATGATATAAATCACATCATATCCTACTGTGCTGAAAAGTTCTTTTACAGCATCTTCAAATCCCTGCCAAATGGGTTCAAGCTCTTTAAACAACTCCAAACCTTTTGGTGAAAGCGCAAGTAGTTTTTTTCTTGTATCGGTTTTATCTTTTACAACTTTTACTAATCCTTTTTTAACAAGGATGTTTGCTATTTGAGTAACTGCGGGTTGAGTGTATCCAAGCTCAGCAGTAATTTCCGTAATGTTAAGAGGTGATTTCTGCCTGAGGAGATAGAACATAGTAAACCATCTTGGTTCAAAATCAATATTCTGTGACTGGTAAATTTTTGCTCCATCCTGAATAAATCTATCGGTTAAGAGCCTTAACCTTGTTCCAATAGCAACTTCACTTAATTGTTTAATAAATTCCATATTTAACTAAATTTATTATATAAGCACTTATATAACTAAAATTTAAAATAATAAATAATTCTAAAATAAACAATGAAAATATTCAAAATGCCTTAAAATTGAAAATTTTTGACTATTATTTTATCTCAAATATAAGTATCTTTGAATAATAATCATTAGATTTCACTTCAAAAACCCATCGGTTTAGATTTAAAATCATACAAAATAGTTAAGAATAGGAAAAAAATTGAAGAAACTTGTTCACAATAATAAAATACGCAATATTGCTATTATAGCACACGTTGATCATGGTAAAACTACACTAGTTGACCACATGTTCAGGCAAAGCGGTATGTTCAGGGATAACCAGGAAATCGAGGAAAGAGTAATGGATAATATGGATCTTGAGCGCGAGCGCGGGATTACCATTTCAGCCAAGAACTGCTCAATATTATGGAATGGCGTCAAAATAAATATTTTAGATACACCGGGTCACGCGGATTTTGGCGGCGAAGTTGAGCGCGCTCTCATGATGGTTGATGGCGCAATTCTGCTTGTTGACGCATCAGAGGGTCCGCTGCCTCAAACCAGATTTGTGCTTAAGAAAGCATTAACATCTGATAAAAAAATAATTGTACTTATCAATAAAATTGATAGAAAAGATGCCCGCGCAAAGGAAGTACTTGATGAAATTTATAACCTGTTCATTGATCTTGATGCTTCTGAGGAGCAGATAGAATTCCCGATACTCTACGCAGTTGGCAGAGAAGGAATTGCCCAGCATACTCTGGCAGAAAAAGGTATAGACCTTGCTCCTTTATTCGATAAGATAATTGATGTAATCCCAGGACCTGTTTACGATGAGAATGAACCGTTCCAGTTATTGGTAACGGATCTTGATTATTCAGATTACATAGGCAGGCTTGCTATAGGCAGAGTTGCTAACGGAAACGCGCATATAAATGATTCACTGGTTCGCATTGGCGAAGATGGCGGACAAAAGCCGCTTAAGATAACGAAACTACAGGTTTATGAAGGCTTAAAACTGAAGGAGGTTGTCTCAGCCGAGCCCGGTGAAATAGCAATACTTTCAGGAATTGATGAAGTTCACATTGGTGATACAATTTGCTCAAAAGATAATCCGAAACCTTTAAAAAGAATTGTTGTTGATGAACCGACTATCAGTATGGTGTTTAGTATAAATACTTCACCTTTTGCAGGTAAAGATGGAAAGTATGTTCAGTCAGCCAAGCTTAAAGAAAGGCTGATAAAAGAAACACTCAGGAATGTTGCGCTTAAAGTTGAAGAAACAGATACCAATGATTCCTTTATTGTAAAAGGCAGGGGTGAGTTCCAGATGGTTATCCTGATAGAAACCCTTCGCAGGGAAGGATATGAAATGTCAGTTGGCAGGCCTCATGTTATTTATAAAGAGAGAGACGGAAAGAAACTGGAGCCTATTGAACATTTATTCATTGATTG
>JANPBV010000485.1:0-2287 GCA_031430615.1 Ignavibacteria bacterium
AGCTGTTGATAGAAAATGATCTGAGCGTTAGTGTGTTAGCACTCCCCTATGGCGATGACCCTGATTCTTTTATAAAGAAGAACGGGCTTGAAGGATTTGAAAGGCAATTGAATAAAAGGCTTTCAATCATTGATTATATTGCCAATCGGTTTAACGAGGAAAACAGGCTTGAAACACCTGAAGGTAAAACTGATTTCGTGAGGGAAATTATTGGACTTATTTCAAAAATGCGTGATGCAATTAAACGTGATTTTTATATAAAGGATATTTCTGAGATGAGCCCGATTATCTCACGAACAAAATCAGTTTTCCCTTCGGGTGTTTCAAGCCTGTTTTCTTCGTTGAAGCGGTTGGCAATATAATCTATGATTGAAAGCCTTTTGTTAAGCTGCCTTTCAAATCCTTCTAGCCCGTTTTTCTTTATGAACGAGTCAGGGTCATCGCCATAGGGGAGCGCGAGTACACTTACACTCAAATCGTTTTCAATCAACAGCTCAATTGCGCGCCGTGAGGCGTTCTGTCCTGCAAGGTCAGCATCAAATACCACCACAATTTCACGAGAGTAACGGGATAATATTTTTGCATGAAGTTGTGTAAGTGATGTACCGCTTGATGCCACAACGTTTTCTATTCCGTTCTGGTAGAGCGAAATTAAGTCCATATAACCTTCAACTAGTATAGCATATCCTTTTGATTTAATCGCAGCTTTAGCAAAGTTCAGACCGTAAAGCGTTTTGCTCTTGTTGTATATTTTTGTTTCAGGTGAGTTGATGTACTTAGCCTCATCATTATTTTCATCATACATCCTCCTGCCGCCAAATGCTATAACTTTGCCTGATTCATTGAAGATAGGGAACATCAGCCTGCCGCGGAATCTATCTCGTACCTCGCCGGCACTGAGTCCATGCACAACACCCGCATTTATAAGGTCATCGGTTGAATAATCACTCTCAAATGTTTTAAATAACGCGTCTTTTTCTCTCAATGAATATCCAATACCAAATTTAGTAATTGTATCTTCTTTAAGTCCCCGTGTGTTTAAGTATTCTTTCGCATAAGCGCCGTCACGGCTTAAAAGATTATCGTGAAAATATCTTCCTGCTTTATTGTTGATCTCGTAATAAAGCTCAATTTTATTCCTGTCAGGGTCGTAGGGCTCGTTTTCATATTCAATTGTAACATTAGCTTTATCAGCCAGCAGCTTAACGGCATCAAAGAATGTTACATTTTCAGTATCCATAACAAATGTGAACATATTTCCGCTCTTGCCGCAGCCAAAGCAGTGGTAAACCCCTTTTTCCTGCGATACGCTGAATGATGGTGTCTTCTCCTCGTGGAATGGGCATCTGCCCATAAAGCTTCTGCCCGCTTTGCGCAGGGGCGTGTATGCCGAGATAACATCAACTATATCAAGCGATGAGGATATTTCGTCTATTTTGGATTGGGGGATTTTCATATATAAATCCTGAGGTTTGCTTCAGCAAACCGAAGGATCTCGTTAGTTAAGCTATACTCTTTATAAACCGATGAATCGGTTTTATAAAAATTCGTGAAAATGAATTCCCACGACTGAAGTCGTGGGCTTAAAACAATATTTTTAAATGGCTCTCATTTATGAGACCCTTACTTCCTCCGCTAAAGCGGAGTAAGTCGTAGCGCTCGCTGCCAAAAGCGGGCAGTCACTCAGGGTTTGTGGTTACTTGCATACCTGCTTAAACACTCTCATAAAATTACCGCCGAGTATCTTGCGGATATCTTCTTCTTTGTAGCCGCGCTCAACAAGCTTTTTAGTTATAATTGGATAGCAGGTTGCGTCATATAATTCATTTGTGGTGACTATACTGCCGTCAAAATCAGAACCGAGTCCGACATAATCAACACCAACAAGCTGCACAATATGATCGATATGGTCAATCAGTATATCAATTGGTGTACCGCCATTTACTTTATTTTCTTCAATATACTCATATCTTTTCTCATTGAAGCCGACTAAGTCATCACGGAATTCATCTTCAAATTGCTTTGCGCCATTCCTGTATTTGCTTTGAATGCTCTTTATTGTGCCCGGGTTTCCTGTTGGGTCAAGGAATTTATAAAAGAAATTAATTCCAATATACCCGCCTGATTTTGCAATTGCCTTGATCTGATCATCAGTTAAGTTACGGTAATGGGGTGCAAGCGCATAGCAGTTTGAGTGTGATGCAATAATAGGTGAATTGCTCAGCTCCGCAACTTCCCAAAAAGCCGTTTCACCTAAATGTGAAACATCGATCATAATTCCAAGCTC
>JANPBV010000486.1:0-3729 GCA_031430615.1 Ignavibacteria bacterium
TAAATGTAATTTTATATGACAAAAGTCATTTTTAATAAAAAAGGAGCCTATTGGCTCCTTTAAATTACATTATATTTCACGTTTCACGATTTCCTAAATAAGCATCTTCATCAAAAAGTTTCACTTTATCTAAACACAAAAAAGAATGTCATCCTTGCCACAACATCGGCTTTGCGTTCGGTGGCTGAAGATTTTTTTGCTTTATATGAATTTATCCATACATTTGGCATAAAGTGAATGTTATTTATTGGCATGTAGTCTAAACCAAATGTTATAAAATTTTCCTTGTAACCAACTGAATCGTTTTTAGTATCGGGATCATACATATCATACCTTGCGAACATGTTAAGTATGGGTACGTTCTCTCTGCCTAATAAATTTCCCCATACAAATCCGCTGATACCAAACGGCGCCGCGTCAATATCTATGCCACCTGCGTTCTTCTGGGTCTGCCGGAAAACTTCAACTCCAAAATTAAATTTTTCGTACGTATAGCCAACAAATCCTTTTAATGTTGTCTTATTCTTCTCATCCGCCGCTGGTTCATAGTCGCCGTAGACTTCCATCTGCAGCCCTTTAACGGGTTTTGCAAATAATGTGCCGTAATATTTTTTATATTTATTTATTTCGGGCTTCTGTCCGTTACCGTTACCTATCATCAAACCAAAACCATAGTTACCCGCTTTATCAAACTTTCCGCGCGCAGATACACCAAGATCGCTTGCATTTCCAAAACCGCGCATATCAACAATGGTTTTTTCTACCTGCCTGTAATTCCACGCTTTTTCATTTAATGCCCAGCTCCATGTAGGGGTTGGCACAAGTCCTATTGCAAAACTTACTCTCTCAAAAGCTTTCCACTCAACAAAAGCTGTTTTAATGAATAAACCAAGGCGTGTGCTGGTAATTATCTTATCGTTTCCTTCAAGCAGTATCTGTGAAGAGAACTTATCGTTAAATGTATAATCATAACCCAGGTATGCGCGCCTGATTTCAAATCCCTGGAATGAATTAGGGTAATTGGAATATTGAGTCGAATTACCGCTGGAATCCCCCGAAGCCTTGAAGAAATAATCACCGAACACATATCCCCAAACCTTACCGCCTTTTTCAACCGGTTTTTTATCCTGTGTATATATAGTAGTGTACAACATCAAAATAGCCAAAATTGGTATAAGTATTTTTTTCATTTATCTTTTAATTGTTTGATTTATGTTAGATTCTTAATAATTATTGTAAAATTACAGTTAAGCAGTTAAGTTATTGTAAATATTCTATTAAGTTTTCATTAAGAAAAAACCCCCAAATTATCCAAATTCAGGATATTCCGGGGGCTTAGTTTTAAACAATGATGAAAATTAACGCTATTTTAATACAATTCATTAAAATTTACTTTACATATTAATATTCACTTCATTTATTAAGATTATATGAAGATGTTATCATGGATGACTTACTTAACATAGCGTGAACGCGGCAGTATTTTTCCTCAGAAAGTTTAATTGCCCGCTCAATAAGTGCGCTATCAAGCTCACTGCCCGTAAAATTATATGTTACGTGCATTTTAGTAAAAACCTTCGGATGCTCTTCAGCTTCATCAGCGGTAATATCGATCCAGAATTTTTCTATCTTTTTTCTTGATTTGCCAATTATCAAAACGCAGTCCATCATAGTGCATCCAATCAGCGCCTGAAGCAATAATTGCGCCGGTGATGCGGCCACTGCGTTTTCACCTGAATCCATCAAAACAATTTTTCCGTTATCCGTTTTGCCTTCAAGTTTAAATCCATCAAGCCAGTCAACTCTTGCGGTTTTTGCCATAATGTATTTTTATTCTGAGCTTTTCTCTTAAATAAATTTCTTTTCTTTGGCGCATCTTTCAATTTCTTCACGGAATTTTGGATGAGCAATATTTACCAGCGCATGTACTCTTTCTCTTACATTCATACCATGCAGGTCAATTGCTCCGTACTCGGTAACAACCCAGTGAACATCACCGCGTGAAGTTGTTACGCCGGCTCCTTCATCAAGATGAGGAACTATACGTGATATTGTACCTTTTTTAGCGGTTGATTGCAGCGCGATTATAGGCTTTCCGCCTTTTGAGCGCGATGCGCCCCTGATAAAATCAACCTGCCCGCCAAATCCGCTGTAGAAGTTATAACCTATTGAATCCGAACAAACCTGCCCTGTCATATCTACCTGTAAACATGAATTTATCGCAATCATCTTATCGTTCCTCGCAATGGTGAACGGGTCATTTACAAATTCAGTTGTTCTCATTTCAACAAACGGGTTCTCGTGGATATACTCAAACAGTTTATGTGAGCCAAGCACAAATGATGTAACCATTTTTCCGCGAAGCAGTGTTTTTTTATCACAGTTAATAACACCGCTTTCGATTAATGGGATAGCGCCATCGCTGAACATTTCAGTATGTATACCAAGGTCTTTCCTGTCACCAAGTCTTGCAAGTACTGCGTCAGGAATTGCGCCAATACCCATTTGCAGAGTTGAACCATCTTCGATCAGATCGGCAATATTCTGTCCTATCATGTTGAATATTTTCATCTCTTCAGGATCTTTTTCCGCATGCATACCCGGCAGTTCCTGCAAAGGCTGCTCATATTCAAACGCATAATCAATATCGTTAATATGTATAAAACTATCACCGTGTACTCTTGGCATCATTGGGTTTATCTGCGCAATAACAAACTTTGCTACATGAACAGCAGCTTTAGTGCAATCAACGGCAACACCCATACTGCAGAAACCATGCATATCGGGCGGTGAAACCTGTATTAATACAACATCAACTTTATGCTTAGTATCGTGTTTAATAAGATATGGAATTTCTGAAAGGAATATTGGCATGAAATCAGCCTTACCGGCATTTACATGTTTCCTGGTATTTCCGCCAAGAAAAAAGCCGTTATGCCTGAAATGACCTTCCATCTCCGGCTTCATATAAGGCGCGTCACCAAAAACCATTAAATGACATATTTCTACATCATTTAATTCGGGAGCTCTTAATGTCATTGCTTCAACAAGCTTCTGCGGGTAAGCGCATCCTGATTGAATATATATCCTGTCACCTGATTTGATAACCTTTACAGCTTCGTCAGGTGTCACATATTTATTTGAATATTTTTGTTTTATAATATTTGCTTTTTCCTTAATTTGGTTTAACACAGCTTTCTTCTCCGGTAATAATTATTTCAAAGTGTTTTGGGTTATAATGGTTGTGTAAAAATTGATCATTATATCAAAGCAAAAATAATTTAAATTAGCTTTATATTTAATGCTATTTTGAAGATATAATTCCGATGGTATCTTTTTATGTAAAAACTATTCTTGCATCGGCTGGTAATAATGTGTTTCAATACTATCAACAATCGTGATCTTCCACTTGTCATGGTGCAGCGCTTTATGCTTCTTATTCAGTATCATTGTTCCCGCGCCAGGTATAACCAGATTTTTCATGTTAGTATCATTTGATCTTTATTACTTTCTATACAAATTTAGCTTATATACCACAGCTACCCAATGATATAAATCAATAGTTGTTATGACAAATATCATAAAGTAAACCTATGCAAAACAGTTGGTTGATGTAAATGTTAGGGGATTTATGCTGAATAAATATTCCTTTAAAAATATGCAGGGTTAATACTGGTTTATACCAACCGGGAAACCTTCTTTAGCTTGTCATATTCCTTTAAATAGCCT
>JANPBV010000487.1:0-8623 GCA_031430615.1 Ignavibacteria bacterium
ATCAGTTCAAAAGAATTTATGGAATTCATTGAAGCAAGAGCAAAGTTTTATGGTTTTACCGCAGGTGTAAAATACGGAGAAGCATTTTACACTGAAGAAAAAATTAAATTAACCCCCTATACATTATTTAAAATATAACCAAATGACAAAATCAATATTAAATAAACAATCTATTACTTTCCTGTTTGTGCTGAGCATACTTGTGTTGGTTTCTGTTTCTATATTAACATACATGAATACAAAAGATCAGACAACCGACCATGATTTTATTTCACAAGCTTTCCAAAGGAACGCTTTAATTGATAATATCCTTTCACTGCTTAATGACGCAGAAACTTCCAGAAGGGGATATTTCCTGACAAGCGATAAGGATTTCGTTGTTAATATTGATGCAAATAAACTGACCGCAGATTCATTATTAATACAGCTTAGGAAAAACTCACTGGATAATTCAAACCAGCTTGCAAATGCTGAAGCGCTTATTCCGCTTGTTAAGGAAAGGTTCTCATTATTTAATGAAGGTATTGAGATACAGGATAAAAAAGGGACAAACATAAAACTGCATAAAAATATTTTTGATAAGGGCAAGATAGCGAATATTGATATCAGGAATCTTGCCAATAAAATGAAGATGGAAGAATTAAAAAATCTAGAGCGGAATAAAGAAAATACGGCGGTTAGCTATCAGTTTACTTATTATACTTTTATTGCCGGTATTGGCGCAAGCGCGTTATTATTTTTCATTGTATTTATCACATTAAATAAACGGGCAAGTTATTCATTTGCGCTTGAAAATCAGGAGATCTCGAGGGAAGAACTTGAACAAATTGTTAAGGAACGAACCTTTGAGATATCTCAGATAAACCAGAAGCTATACAAGAAAGTTGATGAGCTCCAAATAATGGATGCTGACCTGAAAAAATCTGAAGAACTATACAGAAAGCTTTTTGAACAGGCTCACGACGCTATAGTTATATTTAACCCGGAAGATGAAAAAGTTATTGATGTGAACAGAAGAGCATGTGACCTGTATGGTTTTAAAAGAGATGAATTTCTTGGTATTTCTCTGGCTTCAATATCTAAAAACACAAACCAGGGCAGAGATAATATCAAGCTTACATTTGAAAAAGGATATTACCATAATTTCCAGAGCGTGCAGTACAAAAAAGATATGACTGAAATGTTAATGGAAATAAATGCCTCTGTATTTATGTATAATGGCAAAAAAGTAATACTATCTATTAACAGAGATATTACTGATAGAATCTTAAAAATTCCTATGTAGATGTTAATGCGCATTGAATTTAGTTACTAAGTCACCTTACGCAAAAACACACTCTCCTTTCCAAACTCCAGTTTGGAAAGTATACTTTTCTCAGAAACGCTGTTTCGCACAAATCAGAGCTTTGCTGAAAAGTAGCTGCTAAACTGGGGTTTAGCCGCGAGGGAACATGAAGAGTTTTGTTGCGATTATTATACTTTTGGATTATCAAATGTCAATATATATCACATCCGTAACATGAGTTACTAAATTACTTACATTTTTACTTACCCTATGAATACTTATATTTGACAAAATAAGAATACAAATTTAAAATCTAAGGAGTATTGCCAAATGAAGCTTAATCCAATGTCAGGAATGCTTAAGCAGGTTCAGAAGATGCAGGAAAAAATGCAGGAAGTACAAAATGAGCTTGAAAATAAATTTGTAACCGAAGAGTCAGGCGGCGGGATGGTAAAAGTTACGGCTAACGGCAAACTTCAGGTCACAAAAATACTTATCGAGAAAGAAGTGATTACACCCGATGACCCTGAAATGCTTGAAGACCTGGTTGTAGCGGCAGTTAATAAGGCAATTGACTCAGCGCAAAAAATGGCGCAGGATGAAATGCAGAAAGCGACATCTGGACTTATGCCAAATATACCCGGCTTAAATTTACCGGGCGTGTAAGATTAAATAAATTATGCAGACATCTGAAACATTAGAAAAAGTAGCAGAAGAACTCGCAAAACTTCCAAGCATTGGCAGAAAAACCGCTCACAGAATAGCGATGTACCTGGCTAAATCACCCGCAGAAGAAGTTCAGGTACTATCGGATTCATTATTGCAGCTAAAAGAAAAAATTCGCTTATGCAGTGTTTGCTGTAATATTACCGAAACTGACCCATGCGCCATCTGCGCTTCTGAAAAAAGAAGTAAAGCATCATTATGCATTGTTGAAGAGCCCGGTGATGTATTTGCAATTGAAAAAACGAATGAGTTCAAGGGCAAATATCACGTTTTGCACGGAATAATCTCTCCGCTTGATGGCATTGGACCTGAAGATATAAAAGTAAAAGAACTGTTAATGCGGCTTGGTGAAAATATTGAAGAAGTGATACTGGCTTTAAACCCCAGTGTTGAAGGTGAATATACAATTACATATTTAAGCAGATTGATAAAGCCGCTTAATATTAAAATTTCCCGAATAGCGCGCGGAATACCTGTTGGGACTGATATTGAATTTGCCGATGAGATTACAATTGCCAAGGCAATTGAAGGCAGGATAACATTATAATTCATTATGAGCGATAACTGGTATAAAAAATGGTTCAACACCAAGGATTACCTTGAGCTTTATAAGCACAGGAACAGTAATGATGCGGCGCAAATCGCTGGGTTAATTACCAAAACATTGAGTATGCCAAAAGGCGCAAAGGTTTTAGACCTTGCTTGCGGTAACGGAAGACACAGTATATTCTTTGCAAAAAAAAGATTTGATGTATTGGGGATTGACCTTTCAAATTACCTCATAAGTGAAGCAAAGAAAAAGCTGAATAACGATTATAAAAAGTATAAAGATAACCTGCATTTTGAAATAAGAGATATGAGGAATATTTCTCATACAAATGAATTTGATCTAGTTGTTAATTTATTCAGTAGTTTTGGTTATTTTAAAAAAAATAGTGAAAACTTTAAGGTAATTGGAAGTATCTCTAAAAGCCTTAAAAAAGGCGGGTATTTCTTCTTCGATTTCTTAAATGCGGAATACATAAGTAAACATTTAAAGCCATATGATATTAGCGTAAGAAACCATAATGTTGTTCTTCAGGTTAGAGAGATTAAAGATAATGCGGTGTATAAATCAATAATTATTACAGGTAATAACCCAAAAGGTAAAACACCAATTGTAAGCAAATTTCATGAAATGATAAAGCTGTATACTTTACCTGATTTCAGGAAAGTGTTCACTAAGTACGGTTTAAATATCATTAAAACTTTTGGTGATTACAAAGGCAGTAAATTTAATGTTAAAACTTCCCAAAGACTGATAATTTTAGCTCAGAAATAATTATAAATGAGGTCAATCCAGATAAAATACATTCTTGTTTTCTTTGCGCTGGTTTTACTATTTAAGGGATGCGGGATTTTCGAGACCAGAGACCCGCAAGACCCGCAGAATATCCGTTCAACTTTTATACCCCCTACTACATCTGATATAGTTATTGATAACCTCACATTTGCAATTCAGGAAAAAAATTCAGAAAATTACAATAAATGTCTTTCCTCCGAAAATTTCAAGTTTGTGCCTGACTCAAAAACACAACAGCAATACCCAGAAATTTTCAAAGGGTGGAACAAACAGGCTGAAAAGCGTTACCTTGATAACATGATTGCATCTCAGGAAGGCGGAAGTTCAACAGCCATACTTTTTTTAGATAATGAAAGATTAACGCAGCTATCAAGTGATTCGGCAAGTTTCCAGGCTGATTACATTTTCGCGTTTCAGCATAATAAAGCCAACATTCCAAAATCTTCCAAAGGCAGGTTAAGCCTGTTACTTGCCACTGATGATGACGCTCTATTCTACATTAGAAGCTGGGAAGACTTCAGGCAAAATGATACCGATTTTACATGGAGTGAATTTAAAGCAAATTTCAGCAATTAAAACTTCAGTTTTTTTATTTTGAATATCTATAAAAAAATATCATCATATTTTTTAATACTTGCAGCATCAACTTTATTATTGAGTTGCTTCAATCCATTTTCACCCTCGCTTGATAACTCTGAATCTACCGAAAACATTATTTCCGATCAAAAGACAATTGAAGGAGTCTTTCAGAATTTTAAGTATGCTTACACATTTAAAGATACCAGCATATACGGCGGAACGCTTTCACCTGATTTTGTCTTTTCGTACTTTGATTACGACCTTGGTGTTGAAGTTTCATGGGATAGGGCTACTGATATGCGTACTACCGAAGGATTGTTTACCAATACACAGGAGCTAAGGCTGATATGGAATAACATAGTTTACCAGGAAGGCGACTCTCTTTTGGTAGATATAAAAAGAGGCTTTAACCTATCAATTTATTTTAATCCTAATGATGTAATAAATTTCTATGGTTTTGTAGATATGAATCTCGGGCGGAACTCCGTTGAAGATAAATGGAGGATAAGGTCCTGGAAAGATATGACAAATCCGTGATGATGAGTTATATCATTATTTTAACCTGACCCGAAGCTATTTTTTCAACTTCAGATATTTTATTTATTTTACATTTATTCTATATAGAAAGTCCCTGTCCCGAGTGCTCGGGACAGGGACTAATTTTAATTAACAAATATTTACATGAAGACAAAGAAAAAGCAATAAATCTAGCTAAACTTACTTTACCAAAACCATTTTTTTAGTTTCAACAAAACTATTTCCTTTTTTGTCAATGGCTTCAATTTTGTAGATATAAATACCGCTTGCAAAATTTACCGCATTCCATTCAGCTAAATATTCCCCTGCGTCCATATTTGAGTTTGCTAAGATATCTACTTCTTTGCCTAGCATATCAAATACGGAAATTTTAACATTAGATGACGTAGGTAATCCAAATTTAATCTTTGTTACAGGATTAAATGGATTAGGATAATTTGGAGAAATAAAGAATTTGTCAGGAATATTAGTGGAAATCGGCTCAATTCCAATTACACCTTTAAATAGAGTAATAATATAATTACTGCTGGATGATAGTGAATCAAATTGAGTAAAACACTTAACTCCCCATCTCAGTCTTAATGAATCGCCAACATTAGTAACACCCCATGCGGTAATTATTGAATCAAGTTTACCTCTTGTAACAGAGCATGAGGTATCTGAACCACTATTATTAGAAAACACGGAATAAGTTGATGAATTATTTAAAGTACTGATATTAAATTTATACTTAAACTCAGGTAAAGTACCGGCTTTATTAAATAAGAAATTTATTTTCGAAGTATCACCGGGAGCAGTATAAGTTCTGTATAGCTGGGGTGGGTCAATCAGAGCAAATGAACTGATTGTCGGTCTAATTTGAAAAGCACTATCACTTTGATCGCCATTGGATGTATTACCTGATTCATATACCCTTACCCTACCCTGAGAAGTCGTTGGAATATAAGGTAAATTCCATGTAATATTTCTTAATGTTGCATCAACATTATTTTGAATAACATTCCAGTTAGTTCCGTTATTTGAGGAGTATTCAATATTAACATTTCCTGTATTTGAAGTACCCCATATAACTAAAGTATTAGTTCCTGATCTGAATACCTGTCCGCCATTAGGCGTTGCAACAAAAAATCCAGTAAGTGGATTCAAACATCCGGCACCTTCTGATCTGGTTCTTATCAATTGTGATGGTAATGGTCCGAAATTCAAAGCAATTGAACCATTTAAATGGCAATAACTCATAATAGTACCAACAATTGGAATTTGTGGTCCGGAATAACAACCACCTTCAACTGTATAGCAGCTATCAATTGGTCCGCCTGCCCAGGAACAGCTATGTGTGTGCGGTGAACCGAAGTTATGTCCCGTTTCATGGGCAACAACCATACAATCCCAAGAATATGTTGGTAAATGATTAAATACACCGTCAATATCACTGAAAGCATAACCAAACCCGCTTGAAGTATTAGCGCATAATACATCTACCCATGCAATTCCGCCTAAACCACCCGGTCTTGTTGAAATAAAATGAGCGAGAGCTCTAGGTGTGCTCTGCATATTAGCGTTCCAGTAATTCCTGAATGAATTCAATAAAGTATTTGAAGAAGTTGCGTCAGGATAAGGGTCACCAGATATAGCCCAAACTCTCAAATAAGCTATTTGCAATTGTACATTTACATCCCTGACATATATTGCAGAAACCGGAACATATAGTGAAATTATATAATTACTTGCTCTTTCAACAGAATTACCCCAAAATGTAAAAAATTCAAAATCTGATTCTACTGCAATATTTGCTCTTAATAATGTATTTGATGCCATAGAATTCATATTTCCTGAAAGATTTTTTTGAAGTTCAGTAATCCTGTCAGGAATTCCAAACTCATCTGAACCACAATTAAAATCGTTATGAACTTTCATTTTGCTGCTTTGATAAGAAACAAAATCATTCGAGTTTTTCTGTTTCGCAAGAACAAAAGTTTCCTGTTCGGTAATAATCATAGCTGTAACATCATTTCTGAAAAAAGTAACTACAATTAATGGAGAATATTTATCATGTAAATTTCCGGTATATGCTATAAAATCGGGTTTATTTGATAATAATTTATCACCTGATTCAGTACCTGAAACGATCTTAGCATCATCTTTGAGTATATCAAATTTCTGTAGAGATACCTGTAATTCAGAACCATTGTATGGTATTTTAATACTTATTGTGTTTGATTTATCATCAAGTATCTTATTAACTATATCAAAATTTACATCAATTATCTTTGCATCTTCAACAACTTTATTCAGCTCTGTTGAAGCAAGACTGGTTTTACTATAATTGACCTTAAAAGGTTCAAATATATTTGATTGCGAGAGAGCGCAGGCAATGTTTAAGAATAACATTAACGCCAGAATAGATGTTTTCTTCATAATTAATTAATTTATGGTTTATGATAATTTTACTTTTGGATCTAAAAAAGCATAAACAATATCCACTATCATGTTTACAATAATGAATATCACTGCCGTAAATAAAACTGTTCCCTGTATCATAGGGAAATCCAATGATAGTATCGAATTAATAGCAAGCAACCCGATACCGGGCCAGTTGAATATATATTCAATGAAGAAAGTTCCTCCTAATAATGCAGCCAGCCACGCGCTTATTGTTGTAATAACAGGATTAAGCGCATTTCTCAAAGCATGCCGAATAATTACTTTCCATTCACTTACACCTTTAGCTCTTGCAGTTCTTACATAATCCTGTCCTAAAACATCAAGCATACTGGATCTTGTAAGCCGCGCAATAATTGAAAGCGGTCTTAAAGCAAGAGTTAACATGGGTAGAACTAAATAAATTAGACCATTATTAATATATCCTGAAATAGGAAACCACTTAAGCCAGGCTCCAAAAACCAATGCCATAATCAGCCCTAAAGCAAATGGCGGAAATGATATACCTACTAAAGCAATAAGCATTGAAAGATTATCAGTCAATGTATATGGTTTTACTGATGAAATTACACCAATAATAATTCCTATAATTGAAGATAATATCAAAGCAGAAACTGCCAGAACAGCAGTAGCGGGAAAAGTTTCGACAATTGTGGTGAGAACATCCCTGTTAGATGAATATGACCTCCCCAGATCTCCCTGAATAGCTTTAACCATAAATCTGCCGTATTGAACGTATAATGGATCATCTAGTCCAAGTTGTTTCCTGACTGCATCAATTGAAGCAATATCCGCTCTTTGACCAAGCATTAGCCTGGCAGGATCACCGGGAATAACATACATTAAACAAAAAGTTACTGTAATTACCCCAATCAAGACCAGGATAGAATACAGTAACTTTCTGAAAATATAAGTTGTCATTCGTTATTTTATAACACGTCTTGCTGTTACATATTTCGCGTTATAATAATCTTCACTTAGCGAGCTTGTTTTTACGCCGCCGCTTGAAGATGAATGAGCGAAGACAGTTTCACCAAGATAAATTCCAACATGCGAAATTCTGCTTCCCATTGTGTTAAAAAATATCATATCACCGAACTGTAAGTTTTCTCTTTCAATCGGCTCGCCAACAGTTGATTGCATAATAGATGTTCTCGGAACATCTATGCCTAATGCATATTTCAAAACCCTTTGAACAAATGCAGAGCAATCAATTCCATTGGTTGTTGTGCCGCCCCATAAATACGGGGTGTTTATGAGTTCAATTATCCTGATCATAACCGCATCTCTATCAACAGAAGTGTTTGAATATTCGGAAACAATGTTTGTGAGAGTCTCTAGATTAGACTGCTCGATCAAGCTTTTTTTCTGAATACCAGTTAAACTGGCAACTTCTTTTGACTTCTTGTTCTTTTTGTTTGTCTTTACACTATATTCACCATCACTTCCGGATGCTGAACAACCTGTAATTCCTATAAAAATTAAAGGTAATGTAAAAATACCGAGGACTAAAAGTTTTTTAATCAAATAAATGATTTTCCTTTCTAATTAATAAATTTAATAAATATAGCAATTTTAAAATTTTATTAAAACCCAAAATCTAAATATTAAGTATATGTTTTAAAACAGTTAATAAAGAAAAATAATTCCGGTTAATTAACATTATTTATCAAGCCATGTAAATCTCATATTTACCCTGTGCATTGGGTCCA
>JANPBV010000488.1:0-2303 GCA_031430615.1 Ignavibacteria bacterium
CCACTTTCTTTCTTCAACAGGTTTAGCAAGAGCTTTTTTAAGCTCTTGCTGCATCCTTAGAAGAATATCACTGTTTTCATCTATTTTAACTGTTTCAAAATCAGGAATATCAACTATTGTTTCTTTTCCTGTTGGTGATTTAGGCGGCGGTAATAATCTGGATGTCGTAACAGCTCCGGCAGCTATAACTATTCCTCCGCCAACTAATGCTGCAGTTTTGATGAAATCTTTTCTGGTTAATTTTTTAACCTGTTCATCAATTATTCCGTCTGTTTTCTGAATATTATTATCTTCTGACATAATTTTAAAAATTTCAATTTTTAGAAATCAAGAACAGTATTAAAAAATAACCTGTTTATGTTTTTAGTCACAGTACCATCATATTTAACCGCAAAATTATCCTGGAAGGTACTCATATGATAGCTGAAACCGAATGTTAAGACTTTTGCAGGTTTATAGAATAATCCAAAAATTAGAAGGCTCTGTTTATCATTATTATTGTTGAAACCTTTAACGGTCGATAATGCATCATTCGCAGTATTCGGGTCAAACATATCATATCTTGCAAATAGTGAAATTTTCTCGTTGAATTCTTTTACCGGCGGGCAAAATTCAAGGAATCCTGAAATTCCGCTAGCATCCGTTGTTACTGCTGAATCAGGTTTTGATGATGAAGGGTCCTGGTTGCTTTGCAAACTCATTTCTCCGCCTAATCTGAAAAATCCAATATTCTTAAAATTATATCTTAAATGCAGCATTCCGCCAAATCTGTTTCGTTTATATTGAGCACCGTTTAATGTATAATTCTCACCTTTATCCAATTTACCAAGATATGCAAATCCGCCTAATGTAAGATCTGTAATACCATCTAATCTTGTTTTTCCTGCTTTTTTCATCTTATCAGTATTTTTAGCAATCATACCTGAAAGCGGGTAAATAAAACCTGTAACCTGAACATCTTTAAATCTGTTATCAAAACTTAAATTACGGTAACCGTTACCATCTACTATAGCAAAATAAAGATCAGCGTATTTATTTGGCAATGTAAATTTTAATGTTAAACCTAAATCTGCACTTGAAAAATACGAACCTAAAGTTTTGTTTATAGTATTTCCGCTGCGTGATGCTGCCGTTACCCATGAGTAGTCTGTTAATGATTTGGCAACAAACCTGTAGCCTGTGTATTTATCCATATTTGATACCCATTGATTTGAATTTACTCCTAATGTAAAAGATAATGCTGTTCCGTTACTTAATGATAGTGGTGTATAATCAACGTAAGCAGCTTTAACCTGGTATGCAAACTGGGTCTTGCCTGATTGATCTGTGTATGAAAATATATCCGGTGTTAATTTCGCATTGATCTGCGGAGTTAATGCAGCTTTAATATTAATATATGCCCTTTCAAGGAAATATGTGTTTCTACTTATTTCAAATTGATTTTTAACCGGCTTGTAACCGAATATCATATTATCATCAATTCCTGATGAAGATGTATCAATTTTAGCTAAAAAGTCAGCATCATCAATATTATATTGCCATCCAGTAAAAACCGTACCGCCAACACTGAAAGTTGGTTTGAATTCTTCTTTTACCTGTGAAAATAAAGCTGTATTGAAAAATAGAATAAAAAATATACAAATAGTTAAATTACGCGTTTTCATAAATTATATTAGTTTTATAGTTTAACTGAATCTTCAATTGAATTTACTTCTTTTTTAAAATGATTAATCCCCTTACCTATTCCTTTTAGGAACTCGGGAATTTTTTTTGCTCCAAAAAGCACCATGATTGCGATTGCTACTAAAATTATTTCTGTATGTCCCATATTCTCTGTTTACTTAATCTATCATTATCTCAAATACCGTGCCAAATATTTTTGTTAAAAAGGATTGAAATTTGTTAAATATTTAACGATTTCTTAATTATCTTTTGGTGTATTTAAAAGCATATGCGGAAAACCGTTATAAATAAACGGAATTCCGCATCTTCAAAATCAACTATTTCATAATTCAGTTAACCCATTGCAAACTTATTCCAAATTATTCTCTAACATTGCGGCAATATCTTTGCATAATAATTAACAAATCTAAAATTAAATTTTATGAAAAAAACAATATTTCTTCTAATTTTTGCAGTAGTATCGGGTATTACATTTAGTCAAACAAATGGCAGTAATGATGATATTGTTAAGATAACATCAGAGATAGGTTATTTAGTAGTTCATACGGATTCGTATGAAAAAAGCAATGGTGATATAAACTGGAATGTATTTGAAGGATATAAAATTTATGATAACAAGG
>JANPBV010000489.1:0-2904 GCA_031430615.1 Ignavibacteria bacterium
AACGGAAGAAATATTTTCAAACTTGCCTTTAAATGGAGCAAACAAGAAAAATTCATTTAAATATCAGCCTGCCAATGAGAAAAACAAGGTATATGTTGTAAATAAACCAGGTGCGGTGCTATCAAGTTTAAGAGTTGGACATATTGGCATTCCAAGGAACAATCCTGACTATATTGCAGTAACAATAATGAATACTATATTAGGCGGGTATTTTGGCTCAAGAATTAATTACAATTTGCGCGAAAAACACGGTTTCACATACGGCGCAAGAAGCGGTTTCAACCCGCATTTGCTCTCAGGTGATTTTTCTGTTGATACCGATGTAAGAAATAATGTTACCGATTCCTCAATTACACTGATACTCGAAGACCTGAAAAATATTACTCTGGCTGAGGTAACTGATGAAGAGCTTGAAACAGTTAAGAATTACATGACAGGTGTCTTTCCGCTGCAGCTTGAAACTGCAAATGCGGTCGCATCAAGAGTAATTAACCTGAAACTATATAATCTGCCAAAGGATTATTATAGTAAGTACATCAGCGCAATTAACAATTTATCCAAACAGGATATACTGGATGCAGCGAAGAAATATATTCACCCCGAAGATATGACAATTGTTGTATCAGGTGATGCCGGCGCGATAAGAGATAAACTGGCTAAGTTTGGTGAAGTTCTGGTCTTTGATGCAGACGGGAATCAAATACCAAATAACAAATAATAAAAATCAAAACAACAGTTAAGTAAACAGTTACATATAATATATTAATGGAAGAAAATAAAACAGCAGCTTTAAAACCCTCTATACAGAGTAACGGTAAACCTGCCGGGAATGATGTGGAACTGGTTAAATACCTTAATTCCAAGTTTAAGGAATTAAAAACCGAAGTAGCGAAAGTAATTGTCGGGCAGGATGCGGTAATTGACCAGATAATAAACGCGATATTATCACGGGGTCATTGCCTGTTAGTTGGTGTACCCGGACTTGCAAAAACACTGCTTGTTAAAACTCTTGCAGAAGCTCTTGAGCTTAAGTTCAGCAGGATACAGTTTACCCCTGATTTAATGCCAAGTGATATTGTAGGAACAGAAATTCTTGAAGATAATGTATCAACAGGCTCAAAAAATTTTAAATTCATACACGGACCCGTTTTTGCAAACATGGTGCTGGCTGATGAAATAAACCGTACACCGCCTAAAACACAATCAGCCCTGCTTGAAGCAATGCAGGAGCATAGAGTCACCGCCGCAGGGAATACTTACACGCTTGATGAACCGTTCTTTGTGCTTGCAACACAGAACCCTATAGAGCATGAAGGCACATATCCCCTGCCTGAAGCACAGCTCGATAGGTTCATGTTCAACATTTGGCTTGACTATCCTTCCATTAGCGAAGAAATGGATATTATAAAGTACACAACAAGCATGTATGCTCCTAAAGTTAATATTGCTCTCAAGAAAGATGAAATTATAATGCTGCAGGATCTCGTAAGAAGGGTTCCTGTTGCTGATAATGTAATTGAATACACTGTTAACCTTGTGAACAGAACCAGACCCGCCGGAGCTAACACTCCGAAATACATTAAGGACTGGCTTGAATGGGGCGCGGGACCAAGAGCATCACAATATTTAATATTAGGTGCTAAAACAAATGCAATTCTAAACGGCAGATATTCACCTGAAATTGAGGACGTTAAGAAAGTTGCAAAACCTGTCTTAAGACACCGTTTAATTACCAACTTTAACGCAGAAGCTGATGGCATCAAGACTACTGATATTATTGATAAACTGTTGAGTGAATAAGTTTGGTGAGTTGCTTAGCAAATGTGTTAGGTAGCATACCTGACACTATGTTATAAATAATGACCCCGGCGGGGTCACATGTTGGTAGAAAAAGATATGAGATTCAATTCGATGCCGTAGGTATCGAACATGTATTGCATAGATTAAACATTTAAAAGCAAAGCTTTTCGATATGAGAATTATAACATATTTCTTATTATTCACCATTGCCTTTTTACTTATTAACTGCTCAGGTACAAAGATATCTACCAACACAAAAGACCTGAAGAACTCAAAGTATTTCAGAATCTTAGCAGATGCGGATGACGACCCTATATTTATTAAGCTTCAGGATGACCTTGGAATTGACCCCAAAATGGAAAGATACACAATAATTGTTGATGTACGGGCTTATGAAACATCGTTACAATTTTTAATGTTTGGTGATGAATATAACTCCATAAGATTTAACTGGTCACAATTAAGCAAACAGGTCCGAAACGGACTCCTAAACTGGACAGGAAGTAATAAGGAGCGATTGGATTAAAAGGGTTATAAATTATTTTACCAGAATCATTTTTTTTGTTTCCGAATAGCCTCCAAATTCTGCAGTATAAAAATAAACTCCGCTTGCAAGTTTTGAGCCGCTAAACTCCGTTTCATATTCACCTGAATTAAAATAGCTATTCACGGGATTACCGACCAACTTTCCGGTCACATCATAAATTTTAATTTTGACAATACCTACTTCAGGAACTGTAAATTTAATTTTAGTTACAGGGTTAAATGGGTTAGGATAATTCTGGGACAGAGAAAACTGCATTGCAATCTCTGATGGATTTCGCTGCTTATACTTCAGAACGAATAAATCATCGGTAACATCTGATGAATCAATATGTCTTTTACTGCCGCCAATATAAATATTGGAATTTTTGTCAAGTAAAGAATATCCCGTAGATATCCCATAAGAATCATACCCGTGTTGATCATACCACAAAAGGACTCCGTTTTTGTTGTATTTGTGTGTAAGCACTTTTCCATTTCCCATTAATGAGTTATTCTGTACCTCACCACAAACCAGAATATTTGCGTACTTATCAATCATCATACCTTTTGGGTAAGTAG
>JANPBV010000490.1:0-6072 GCA_031430615.1 Ignavibacteria bacterium
ATTTCTTGCATTTTAAAAAAGTGATAGAAATCATAAATTTAGTAAATTCAAAAGGCAAAATTTTAGGATGAGCAAAGATCTAAGAGAAATTGCAATGCTGCTGCTGGAGGCAATTAGTGAAATGCAGGATAATAATCCTTATGCTAATGCTATAGATTTTGAAAAAGTTGTGAATACACCACACTTACTTGAATATAAACCTATATCCAGAAAAGCTGTAATGTTACTTGAGGAAGATAAATATGTAAAATGCTTTTTTAATAATGATAACAGCATTTTTGCAATAGGTATATCTGAAAAAGGAGTAAAAAGGCTTGAACAAAGAAAAGAAACACAATACAAGCCAAGTGAAATTGAGAAGATTATTAAAAAACTGATAAGCGAATCCAATCCCGATAGACCGCGGGAAATGGAGATGCCTGATACAAATGCCTTTTATTCTAAAGTTAATAATGCAGGTGACTCAGATCAGAAAATCAAGTATTTGGAAGATGTATTGCAGGGAATTGAAGATTACTTCATCTCAAAGTGGAAAAGCAAGGAAAGGGCTGGCAATTATGTAAATGGATTACCTTTGAAGTATTGGAAAAGCCAGGTCAAAGAATTTTATATTTATAAAATGATCCAGAGGATGATAGAAAAGTTAATTGATAATCCGAAATATATATTTCCTCAACATTTTAATACTTTTAAAGGTAGTTTAGATGCCTTGGAAAGATATAAGAAGGAAATATATAAAAAAAACAGGGATTATTGGGAGAGTCATTTGTTTGTTGATATTATTGAGATAAAGGAATACTTAATTGAACTTGGTAATATTGAGGATAAACTTGATTTCTTAACGCATCATATTTATGAACTGGAACAAATCAGGTATCATTATACAGATGATAATATTGAAACAATTCTGAAAAAACATAGCTTAAACGAGAAGTTTCAACGTGTAGAATATTCACCGATGGCGGATTATTCGCATGATCATGTAAGTCAATCTGAATACAGGGAGTTTTTAAGGTTATTAAATAATCATATTATCCCTTTTCTAAGGATCGAAAAATCGAGATTAGAGGAAGAATTTAGAACTAAAGGCGGTACTAAATCTATTTTAGATGCATTCAGAACACCAGTTACAAAGGTAAACGAAAAAAAACAAATCCCTGAAATTACAGAAAAATTAGATAATACGGTTCATGGACTTTCTAACAATATCTTTAAAGCTGTTGAATCCAGCTTCAAACCAATACAATGGCTTGGCAGTAAAAGACAGATGCTTGAATTGTTTAGATTATTAAGTGAAAAATTGTCAGGATATACCCCTGCTTATAATGAGGACGAAATTTTATCTCATTTTGTTGACTTAAAAGGTAATAAATATCTGAATGATAATACAAGCAAAGTACAAAAATTGCAATGGTTGAAAACAGATGGCAATTTTTGGCAATTAGTAAATCATTTGGTAGAACATAAGTTCATTAAGAAACAAAAAAAGTATCAAACTTTTATACCTCATTTCCTGAATAATGAACTAAAAAGTTTCAAAAATCCAGCACAAACTAATTTCTTTAAGAAAAACTTTCTAAACCCTGATGAAAATTTAATAGAGATTATACGTAAAGTAATATTAATTAAAGATTAAAAACTTTATCATACTTTATCTATAAAGGTCGATAAAGTATGATAAATGTTTTAAGTTTCCTTTATTTGACATATTTGTAATAAGTAAAATTATAACAATATGAATAAAGAAATATTGCAAAAATTAGATGAAATTGAAGGGCTTTTAAAAGTTCAGCGCACAAAGCCTTTTACTTTCAATGAAGCAGCAGAATATCTTGGTATTTCCAAATCATACCTCTACAAACTAACTTCAGGCGGTAAAATTCCATATTATAAACCATTTGGCAAGAAAATTTATTTTGATAAAGTCATGCTGGATGATTGGGTTTACAGTAAACCGGTTAAGGGTACTCCTGATATTGAAGCTGAAGCCATTAAATATTTAACAAAATAGACAGGATTATGGCCAAAAGGGTAAATATATCACTGATAAAAACGAGAAAACTCTATTCAACTCAAGAACTATCCGAATTATTAAAAGTTCATGTAAGAACTATCCAGACCTGGAGGAAAGAAGGGATGGAGCCACTTGAAAAAAATGCAAGACCATATCAGTATTTTGGAGTAAAGGTCAAAGAATTCTTATCAAAAAAACTTAAAAGGAATAAGAAGAATCTAGAATTGAATCAATTCTATTGCTTAAAATGCCGGAAGGAAACTGTTAGTAAACCTGAAAAGTTACGTTATGTCATTACCGAAAAAAGTCTGGGGAACGGAAATAAACATGCAAAATTAACAGGCAATTGTAACGTTTGCGGGACTGGATTATTCAGGTTTTCTTCGGATATGATCATAAATAAAATGATCTCATTAAAGATACTTAAAGAGGAAGGAAAAGGATTAACGAGTAACTCATCCCTCTCTTTAAACACTGACATAGACAGGGTTACCAAAAAACATATAAACGAACAATTAACTTTGAATTTTTAACAGAAATTAAATTAACGAGAGGAGCTTTAAAAATGAAAATTAATATTCAGAATATTAAGATCAAGCAGGAATACTACAAATGGCTGCAGGAAGTTAAAGGAAAAAATCCAGCAACAATTGATAAGATTGAAAGTGCTTTAACGAAATATGAAGAGTTTTCAAATTATGAAGAATTTGCAAAGTTTGGGAAGGAAAAAGCGTTATCGTATAAAAGTTGGCTTAAAAAGTCAAGTTACAGGGATAAGCCGATACAGATATCTACATACTGTCACTATTTGAAAATTCTTAAAAATTTTTATGAATGGCTGCTAATGCAGCCGGGATATAAGAGCAGGTTATCAGGCAATGATATTGCCTACCTGAATACTGCTGATTCGGAAAGCAAAGTATCTCAGCAGGGCAGATTAAAGAAAAATCCTTCACTTGATTATGTTTTAAAGCTGACTGCTTCTGTGAAGGGTAATAGTGAAGTAGAAATGCGAGACCGAGCCTTAATAGCCTTCACAGTCCTTACAGGTATGAGAGACTCTGCAATAGCCAGTATGCCTTTAAGATGCATTGATACAGAAGAAATGGAGGTATATCAGGACCCAAAAGAAGGAGTTAAAACAAAGTTTTCCAAACAGATTTTAAGCAAAATTTTCAACTTTGAACCAAAATTACTTAAATATGTAACCGATTGGGTTGTATACCTTAAAGATAAGGGCTTTAAGAAAGAGGATCCTATTTTTCCAAGATCCAGGTCAACATCAAAAGGAAATGATTTATGCTATGAAAAATCAGATGAAGTGGAACCGGTATTCTGGACAGGTTCCGGACGTATAAGGCATATATTCAAAAACCGGGCTAAAGATGCAAAGATGGAGTATTACAACCCTCATTCCTTCAGAAAGTTAACAGCGCATTTAGCATTGGAAAAATGTGTGAACGGAGAAGAAATGGCTGCTGTGAGCCAGCATTTTGGACATGAACATGTGGCAACAACCATTGGATCTTATGTTAATTTCAGCTCATTTAGGTTATCACAGTTCCTGAAGAAAATTGATAAAAGAAAAAAGTAACATTTGTTGTTGTATTGTTAATTGAGCATATTTAAGTAAACAGAAAATAATAATTTAACGAAGGATTAAGGGTTTGATCAACAAATAATTAACATAAAATTAATAAAATTATTGTATTTTTGTAAATGGATAAAATAAAAATATTATTCGTCTGCATTCATAACAGTGCTCGGAGCCAGATGGCTGAAGCTATTATTAATCATTATTACGGCGAGAGATTTATTGCCGAAAGCGCAGGATTTGAATTGGGAAAGCTCAATCCCTTTGCAGTAGAAGCCATGAAAGATATTGGAATTGATATTTCTGGGAATGAAACAAATGAAGTATTTGAGTTTTTTAAGCAGGGAAGATTTTACAGTTACGTTGTAACTGTCTGTGATGAATCTAACGCCGAAAGATGTCCGGTATTTCCCGGGATCACTACAAGACTTCACTGGAGTTTCCCCGATCCTACATCATTTAAAGGGAATGACGAAGAAAAACTTAAATTTACAATTGATGTAAGAGATCAAATCAAAGAAAAAATTGATGAGTGGGTAAAGACTGTTTAGATTACTGATTTCTTTGAGTACTGATTTCGCATATTTATCATTATATTTAGGATATTATGGAAATAATCTTAGAGTCAACAATAACCTGTCCAAATTGCGGATTTCAAAAGCCGAAAACTATGCCGCAGGATTCCTGCCTGTTTTTCTATGAATGCACAAATTGTAAAACAATATTAAAACCATTGCAAGGTGATTGCTGTGTATTTTGCAGCTTCGGCTCAGTAAAATGTCCGCCAATTCAGGCAGGCAATAAATGCTGTGATTGAAGTATAAAACCTATAAAGTTGTATATATAAAATAAACCCCACCCAATATAACCAACACACCGCAAATTTTTTTAAATACTTTTATTGCAGTCGAGCCATCAGCCCAATTTAGATATTTACCTATTTTAGCGCTCATTGTTCCCGCTGCTGCGATAACTAATGCGTGTCCAATAGCAAATGCTGATATTAGCAAAATATCATAAGTAAAGTTTATAGCAGAATATTTTAAGACAACTCCCAAGACAGGAGCCATATACGCAAATGTACATGGACCCAGTCCTGCGCCAAATAACAAACCAAGTAAAAATGCCAGCAAATATCCTTTTGAATTTATTTTTTCCGGATGTATAAAATTCCAGTCGGGATTTATTATATCGAGCAGGTAAAGTCCCGCTGCAAAGAAAACAAATGCTACAATATAATTTCCTGCAGTTCCAATATCACCAATTAACCCGCCAAGTAAACTTGTAATAATTCCAATTACTGCAATTGTAATCAATATCCCTGATGCAAATAAAAGTGAATTAGTAAATGCAGCCTTAATAGTGGGAATACCATTTTTATTAATGTATCCAATTATCAGAGGCAGGCTTGCAAGGTGACATGGACTTAGGAGTACGCTTAATATTCCCCACAAAAATGACGCAGTAACAGCCATGTAAATGTTCTGCATCAGAATAATATTCAGCCATTCAAAAAAATCGTTTATCATATCAATTGTTCAAAGGTTTTACATTTTTGGTTTCAAATAATTTGATGATCTCTTCTTCTGCGTAAAATCCTTCATGCCTGAAAAACTCTTTTCCGTTCTCATCCAGAAAGACCTGTGTTGGTATAAGTTGTATGCCATATTTTTGTGCGGGCGCTTTATCCTTCCATACGTCATGGAAAACCACTTTTACCTGCCCGCCGAATTTCTCCTCAATTGACTTCATAACCGGCTGCATCTGGCGACAGGGGATACAGTTAACCGAACCAAGCTCAACGAATGTTATCTTAGCGCTTGTTGTTTCCTTGTTATTTGTATTATTAACGCCATCCTGTTTTACTTCAGTTACTTCTTTCTTCCCGCATGAGAGCAACAATGCCGCAAATAAAATATAAATAAACAATTTCATCTTCATAACTAACCTTCCTTCAGCCATGCAAGGATCTGTTCATCTTTTGGAATATTCCCGTACATTTTAAGTTTTTCGTTTATTATTAACGCAGGGGTTGACATAATGTCGTATTTCAGTATTTCACTTAAGTCAGTGACTTTTTCCACAGTCGCATCAATTGAATTCATTATAATAACAGTTTTTACTTTTTCTTCAAGTCTTCGGCATTTTGGGCATCCGGTGCCCAGTATTTTTACTATCATTTTATTTAATACCTTCAATTATTTTTTATAAACTGGTTTAATTCAAATATCACATATTTTTTGAATGAATCCTTATCATTTACTAACTTCCATGTTTCTTCCAGATTTTTCCATTTATCTTTCCTGCTGCCTGTATAACCTGCAATTACCAGTGAACTGAACTGCAGTTTATATTCATCTACATAATGCTCATTAACTGAATCTTCAATGTTCAGTTCTTTCCAAACTACTTTATTTCCCGATTTTTCTTCCCATTCATTAATTGCCTCAATTGAATATGCTTC
>JANPBV010000491.1:0-1706 GCA_031430615.1 Ignavibacteria bacterium
CGTGATAATTTATTTTTAGCAGCAATGCCTTTGGCTTCAATCAAATTAATCTGCTTAGTCTGATTATCCTTAAGCGTTGTTTTTCTTTGAAGATCATAAATATGATATTCAAAAAATGATTTTTCCTGAAATTGCGGGGCAGCTTCAGACGCCATTGCGTAAGTATCCACCATTCCTCGTTTCCCCATCACATATTCCGGCTGTACCCGATTGACCTCACCAGCGACGAGTTTTAACTTGGCTTCCTTATACGTTGCGCCACTGGTATTATCCACCGTCACCCACCCAGAAAGATCAGCCTTGGTGTCCGTATCATTGAGCGACACAACATAATCCGCTTTCCAGGACAAATTATTGGTTAAATACGAAACCTCTAACTGATGTGTATCGTCGATCGAATTACCCCATAGCCAAGTCAACGTCGGCTGCGCGATCAAGCTTTTCGGGATTTCTGGTAAAACCTTATAACCCGAATGGCCCAAATAAATTTCATCGCCAATTTTATAAATTTCTCCGTTATTATTACTTAACAAAGTCGCCTCAAGCGTTTCTCTTTTATCCTGATACAGATTAACATCAATGATCTTTATTTTCTTTCCAACGTATTTATCCATTAATTTCTGCGGGCTCATCAAGTCATATTCGTAATTCTGCTCAAGAATGGCAATATCATCAGGATGATTCAGCGATTTGACTAAAACGGTAACAGGCATAATCTGGGCCGCCACATCCATAAATCGTAATTCTCCGCGTCCGACGGGAAGCGCAATTGCGCGCGTATCTTTAACCAAAGCTATGTTGCTGTTATAAACGGTCACTTCAACTGAAACCTGGTCATCGAGTGTACTCTTTAAAACAGTGGATTTTTCTTTTAACTGATTCTCACCCTTCCCTGGTGAAACAGCTTCAATCGGTGCCTCCTCACCTATTGGTGCAGGGCTTGCCTCGACGATAGGAGCCACCTCTGATTCCTGGGCAAAAACATAAACAGGGCTGATCAAAATAAGGAAAAATAAAACCATAATAATTCTCATATACAATCTCCTTTTTACTTTATAACGAATAACTGGTGAGAAAAGTTACAATTTTTTTCATTATTATCAGGCCATCTCAAGGGCGGCCTGTTTTCGTTCCATTAAAAGCCACAACGCCAACATCGCCGGAATACCAGCAAACGGCGCAAATAAAACCAACAACAGAAAATTTAACTTTAATTTAAGAACTATCGCAACGGTCACATACCAATAAAAAATCATACCAAAACCCATCAATAAAAGTGCAATTGTGTAATAAGTATCTTTGATCAATATTCGAAAAGGAATCAACAATAAAGTCGCGTAAATAAAATGCGGCAAAGCTTCAATAAAGGTTTCTCCCAAAGTGACAGTAATTCCCGGATTAAAAAAATCCGGCTTAAGAAGGCTTAAAACATTAATCGCAACGGAGGAAACAGCAAATAATATAATATAAATCCGGATAAACGGAACATACATCCCTGTTGTTTCGTGTTTGGCGGAGAAAGTGACTGACTGAACCTTTTTCTTGTTACTTACCTTGGCCATGTAGGCCTCTAAAGCCTGTTCAGTTTCCTTGCCTTCAAGGCATCTAAGATAAAAATTTAAATCATCTTTTGTCGGCACATAATCAAGATTATCCCGATTCATGTCGACGATGACTTGAATCGTCTGCGCGGCAAGAGGATCTTC
>JANPBV010000492.1:0-11744 GCA_031430615.1 Ignavibacteria bacterium
GAAATGCTCTCGAGGAAATCTTTATCTTTTTCCAAACTGCCGTATTCACTTTCCCTGTTATTTTTTCTGTAGTCTGCTGTATTTGCCAGGAAAGTTACAAAGTTTGCGATTCCAACTACATCAACACCCGCGGCAAACAAATCGGGGTAAAGGGTTACACATGCAAGCACCATATAACCGCCATAGCTGCCTCCGTAAACTGCAATTCTTGTTGGATCAATATCTCCCCTGCTTTTTAAATATTCAACAAGCGATGCAATATCTTTGACGGAATTTTCCCTGTTCTTCACATTATCCAGCGCTGAAAATTTCTTTCCGTAACCTGAACTGCCCCTTACATTAGGTTCAATAATAGCATATCCAGCACTTAAAAGATACTGGTATAGTGGTGCAAAACCATAAGTTGATTGGCTTTCGGGTCCGCCATGTATTGAAATTATACACGGAAGTTTTTTACCTTCGCTATTCTTAGGCATATAAACAAATGCTGGTATTTCAAGTCCATCATATGATTTGTAAGATATGAGTTCAGGTTCAATAAATGAAGCAGGGTCAATTCCCGCCAGTGATGGATATGTTATATGTTCAACTGAACCTGTAGAGTAATTCCACTCGTACAATACCGATGGGTTTGCGGCTGAATTAATACCAATAATAACTTTTGGATTTTGATTCGCAAAACTTATTGCTGTTATACTTGCGCTTTTAAGTTTTTCGGGTATACTGATCTCTTTTTTATGCTCAAGGTCATACATAATAAGCCTGTCATATCCTTTTTCATTAATCTGTATCAGCATTTTTGTTTTATCTGCAGAAAATTTAACTCTTGCTACATCACTGCTGCTATATTGCTTTAAAAAACTGTATTCAGGATAAGATGTTTTAGCTGTATTTAGGTTATATATACCAATTCTGTAGAAATCATTTTTATCATTTGTTACAAAGTAAAGTTCCTCACCGCTAGCACTGAAGGAACTTGTGTAAAATTCTGCAGGTTCATTAAAGTTATCATGTGTTGTAATTAATTTTAATTCCTTTGACTTAAGGTCGAATAAGTACAGGTCATTATCGTAAGTTGAATATGATCTTGTTATCACAAGATTCCTGCCATCTGCCGAAAGTACTGATGGAAAATTTGAATGATCACTTTGATAGACCATTTCATCACTGCCTGTTTGGATATAATGAATATAGATATCATAATAATAAGGTGATCGCTTATTTGAGTAATATGTATAGAATGAACCATCCTCAGCCCACCTGCCAAAGCCATTCAGAACTTTAGGAGCACCATCTGTTAACATCGTAATATCACCACCACCGGAATTCATCAAATAGAACTGGTCATATTCCGAGCCGCCTTCATCACGCTCAACCAATATCTTATCATTTACCGGATTTGGGGCGTATCCCGTTATTCTCTCTTTAAAAAATGTAACCTGCATTGGCCACTCCCCCGGCGAATTAACATACCATAGCTGACTTGTTCCGGTAATATTCATTGTAAAATATATCCTGCTGTCATCAAATGAATATTCAGGTGAGACTGCGCCCCTGATGCTTAAATACTGCTCAATACTGTATTGCTGCGAGTGAAGAGAAAAGGAATATAAAAAAAATAAAACGGAAAACCCTAAAATGAATTTCAGTTTATTCATTTAAAAAATATTTTATTAAAAATTTATTCTGATTATCCCGGCGGCCAGTTCATTACCCTGCCGGCAAGCAAATGACAGTGTAAATGAAAAACTGTTTGACCCGCAATTTCGTTGCAGTTAAATACCAGTCTGTATCCATCAAGTTTCATTTTCTTTGCTATCTCTGCAGCTGCCGCAATTAGTTTGCCGGCTGAATTACTGTTTGAGGCTTCAATATCTATGGGTGAACTAATATGTAATTTGGGTATTATCAAAAAATGTACGGGCGCCTGCGGTGATATATCTTTGAATGCAATGATCTCATCATTTTCAAATACTATCTCTGATGGTATTTCTTTCCTGACAATTTTGCAAAATAAGCAGTTATCCATAATAGCAATAATTTTATTATTTTAAAGGATCCTCAACGGGTGGCTGCTCTACAGGTTGTTCTTCTGATTTTTTAATATTCTCTTCCCCCTGCATTTCAGGGGTTTTATTATTTTCCGGATTTTGAATTTCACCGTTACTTTTTTCTAATTCTTTTTGAAGCAATAATGGGTCTATATTCCCTTCATTATTCTGTGTGGGGTCAATCTCTTTTTTGGTTTCAGTATTATTGTTTTCAGGAGCTTTATTGTTGAGTCCTGTAGTATCCTGTTCATTGGTTTTATTAAAGCTCTCATATTCTTCAACTTTCTGCATAACCATAGCGGCGGCTTCTGAATTTGGTATTGCCTTAATCAAAGATGAATAATACAAATAAGCGCTATCGTTATTATTTATCACATTTTCATAGATCCACCCGGCGCCAAAATATGCTTTATCAATATGTACAGATGAAGGATAATAAGTTATCAGTGTTTTAAAATCATTAAGCGCTGAAGTGTAATCTTTTTTAATAAAATTATTTTCGGCAGCGCTGTACAATGAATCCCCTGAATCACCTGTGTATTCATCTATCATAGACATATTTAAAAGCTTTCGGCTGGAATTTGCTACAGTTGAGCGGGGGTAATCCTTAACTATCATATTCAATATCTCATCACTTTTAACATTATCATCAAGTTTCCGGTATAAAGCAGATAGGGCAAAAAGCACTTTAGCGCTGAAATCATAGTCATATGATTCATTCAAAGCATCCTTCAGATAATATTCACATGAATCCGTCCTGTTTAAGTCATACAAAAAAAGTTCCGCAAGCTCAAACTTTGCTTCTGATATTTGTTTTTCTTTTATATGACTTGAATCAAAAGGCGCAGCGATAATTGTATCAGAATTTATTACACTGTCTAAGAGACCAAAACCTCTTTCACCTCCATTTTTTCCGTTATCACCGTTTTTTGGAGGTAAGTTACCGGGGTCACCTTCTTTTTCAAAATCTTTTGTTGTTTTCTTTTTGAAATCAGTATCGTAATCTGTATTAATAGTTGTCCCGGTTATAACTGATCTTAGCTCAAAATATCTTTTAAAAGTATTTGATTTTTGAATGGCTTCTTTATTGAAACTTCCTGAATTGCTTTGCTCAATTGAAAACCTGAAATACTTTAAAGCTCTTAAGTAATCATTTTTATCTTCAAAGTATTTACCTATTTTAAAACTTGCATCCGATGATGATATAGTAGAAGGGAAATTCTGGATTACATCATAATATTGAATTAACGATGCCTTGTTATCCTTCTTTTCATCAAAATAAAGCGCTTTTAAATAATTTACCTGGCTAAGGTTTGAAGGAACATCTTTATATTTAACCTGAAGGTCTTCGATAATTTCAAGGGCATTTTTAAAATCGCCGCTTAACACCATATATTTAGCAGTGTTCAGCCTCGCAAGATACTCCAGGTCATATGATGCATTATATTCAAGTACTTTATCAAATTCCTTCGCGGCTGATCTGGGATTTGACCTCACCGTTACTGAAGCTACAAGAAACTGCATCTGCGCCTTAAATTCATTATCATTTGAAAATTCAATTGCGCTTTTAAAATTTTTGATCGCATTATCGTAATCTTTTTTATTAAGGTAATATTCCGCAAGTGACTGGTAACTTTCTGATTTCACAACTTTATCTCCGGTATTTTTAATAAGGTCATTAAATCTATCCAGAGCAGGTTTTTCATTCTCAAGCCTTAATTGTGTTTTAGCCAGATTTAAAAGAGCTTCATCAAGGTAGCGGCTTGCTTTAAGTTTTGAAATAAACTCACTGAACTTTCTTTCAGCCTTAAGATAATCGCCAAGATAAAAATATGATTTGCCGATAAGCAATACAGAGCGGTCCATGAACTGGCTGCTCTTATGGTATTGTATCACTTTTGATGCTTTTTGAATTGCGAGGTTGAACTTATCAATTGCTTCCTGCGATAACCGGGGTTTTGCAAAAATTGAATCCTGTCTTTCATTATAACTGGCAAGTACCCTGGTTACATAATCATCATACGCTTCATTAAAATTTTCGTTGGCATTAAAATAAGTATTAAAATACGTGCTGAAATTCTCAATTCTGTTACCAATGAACATAAAACCGGTAAAATCCTGAAAGTCTCTGTCTAATGTAAGTTCATAATTAGGATCAGGATCATCGATATCTTTGTTCTCTTTTTCATCATATGTTTTATAATTAAAAGTAGAACACGCCGAAATAGCTATTAAAGCTGAAAAAATGAATATTTTTGGAATTATGGGGTATTTCATTAATTAAAATTAACCTTTTAAAATAGAAATTACAATGATTATCTGAATTTTAGAACGAAATTTTGAGGTTAATAATTTCAATATTATAACTTATGTAACTCATGTTACGCATGTGATATATATAGACATTTGATAATCCAAAAGTATAATAATCGCAACAAAACTCTTCATGCTCCCTCGCTGCTAAACTCCGGTTTAGCAGCTACTTTTCAGCAAAGCTCTGTTTTGTACGAAACAGCGTTTCCGAGAAAAGTATACTTTCCAAACTGGAGTTTGGAAAGTATAGTGTGGTTTTGTGTAAGGTGACTTATGTAATATTTATTCGTAAATTTATGCAGTAAATATAGTTAGTTACTATATGTATTTAATGGTTGATTTTATGATTTTTTTATAATATTATGAAAAAAATAATTCCACAATTAACAAAAAATCACAAATGAAAAGTAAGACTATTTTAATGTTTTTGCTGTTTTTTTCCATTTGTATCAATTCATACTCACAAGTTGATCCAAATGAACCGGTTTCAACGGTCGCTTACCCTTTAAGACTTGAACTTCCGAGAGTTTTTGCGCCGGAACCATATGGTATTGACGCAGTAATTTCCGTTGGCGCTTTTGATAATTACCAGGTATCAACAACTAACGGTTTTGCTGAAACCGATATTGCTGTGAACCCCCGTGACCCGTTAAATTTTGTAGCAAGTGATAACAGGGTTACCGGTTTTGCAGGGACACCATGGGTTTACTTCACAACCAACGGCGGTGTTACATGGGGTAATACTGCTATTGCATCAAACCAGGGTGACCCGGTTTTTTGTGCAGATAGCTTAGGTAATTTTTATTGCGCAGTACTTTCAAGCGGTATCAGAATGTTGAGATCAACCGATAAAGGTGTTAGCTGGACAAACTTAGGTAATATTAACAATAACGGCAACTCTGATAAGGAATGGATTGCAGCCGATCAAACAGGTGGTATTTACCAGAACCATGTTTATATGGCTTTTGTAAATTTTTCAACAGGAGCGAGTGTTGATTTCTGGAGAAGTACTAATAATAGCACAACATGGAGCTTTGTAGGAAATATGGGTACTGGTAATCCAAACCCGGGACCGAATATTTGTGTTGGACCAAATGGAAGAGTTTATCTTTCATGGTACAATGGCGGCGGAACCGGATTCCGAGTTTCAACAGATGGCGGCGCAACTTTTTCAGCTTCTGTAAACGCTTCATCTCACTCAACACCGGGAACTGTCAATGGTTCCGGCAGAAACGTATTAAAAACTGATATCCGCGTAAACGGTATGCCACAGATAATAGTTGATATGTCCTCAACTTCTAGAAGAGGTTATATTTATGATGTATATGCAACAAACCCTCCGGGACCAGATGCTGCAGATATTTTCTGTACAAGATCAACCGATGGCGGTCTTACATGGAGCTCAGGCAGCCCTGTTAGAGTTAATGACGATGCTACTTTTACCGATCAATGGATGTGCGATGTTTCCGTAGATCTTCAAGGCAGAGTTTGGGCGTTCTGGTGGGATTCAAGAAACGATGTAGCGAATAATTTAATGACAGAAACTTGGGGCGCGGTTTCAACAGATGGCGGTTTAACATTTTCAAACTTCATGATTTCAAATCAGAACTTTAATCCAGCAGTAGTAAAGATTTTCCAGGGTACTGCTCATTACTATCTTGGTGATTACCAGGGTATGGCTGGAAGAACTATAACTATGCCTTTCTATACAGGGCAGAACAACACTCTTCAGGATTTCACTGCATATTTACCTGATTTCGGTATGTCATTCAACAAATCAATAGATAGTATTAATGCAACTTCAACATCAGTTGTAAGAATGAGAAACCCTGTTATGGGACCATATACAGGACAGGTAACATATACAACAATCATAACACCTTCACCTGCTCCGGGCACATTAACACCAACATTTTCACCAAGTAACGTAAGAACATTCACAGGTGTTAATGATTCAGTTCTTATCAATACAACTTCAACTGCAAATGTACCGCTTGGATTATATACAGTAGAAGTTACAGGTACCGAAAGTTCCGGTCCAAGAGTTCACAAAAGAACATACCAGATAAGGGTTGGTTCATTTGTAGGAATTCAGAACACGAACAATGAGGTTCCGCAGGTTTATTCATTACAGCAGAACTATCCAAATCCTTTTAATCCTGTGACCAATATAAAATTTGGTTTGCCAAAGGGTTCATTAGTTACATTAAAAGTATTTGATATACTCGGGCAGGAAGTAGCAACGCTTGTAAATAATTCAAATTTAGCCGCAGGAAATTATACATATGATTTCAATGCCTCAAACATTCCAAGCGGAATATACTTCTACCGCTTATCAGCAGGTGAATTTTCAGACGTTAAGAAAATGTTGCTTGTTAAATAACGAAGTTACTTAACAAGAAATCCCGATTTATCGGGAACTCTGATAGAATAATATTCAAACATATATTGTTAATTAAACCTGTCAGGTCATTAAAACCTGGCAGGTTTTTTTTATATTCGTGGCGCGAGTACTTAAGACTACAAAAGCTATACTTGTATGCCTTACTGAGCACAGCGAAGGAAGGTCTTATCATATATTTTAAAACCGTTAGATTATAATAATCTAAACAAATATTATCCCAAAGGGGCCCCCTTTGGAGTAAAACCATCCGACTTTTCTTAGTACACGACATTTTTTTATGACCACAGAGATTTTAACTAATAATTGACGCCAGAGGCGTCATACATTTATAATTAACATGAAGATAGCTTACGACACCGTAGGTGTCGCACATTGTACTGCTAATAGAAATATATTTATGTACGATGCCTACGGCATCGGTTAATATTCGATAAATTTCTATAAATGTGGAATCCCTACGGGATTCTTGTCCCAAAGGGATGAATACACATTAAATCTAAACCAAATGTAAAAAACTGTCGTGTAATATACCGACTTTTGTAGTCTGATCACCCCCTTACATTACAGTACTTATACATTCCTAATTTATAATTATATTAGTGTAACCAAAACATTAATATTATGAAAACAAAACTTACGATTTTGGTTTTCTGCTTATCCTTAATCTCATCCGCCAGCATCTACTCACAGGATTTCAATTTATTCAACCCGAGTAATGAAATGTACCTTTTTTCAGCATATGATGAAGGCTCTAACGCTTTCCGTAATAATCCAGCCGTATTAGGACTAGGGCACAGGCTGAATTTTACTATAAATGCATTGATGCATACATCTGCAAATTACAGAGGGCTAAATGAACTTGATATTTCAATAAATTCGGGTATACTGGGATTGGCTTACCGTAAATATACATCAAATATAACTTTATCTTCTGTAACCAATATCACCGATACAGGTATTTCAGTTTTAACCGGAATAGCTAAAAAGGACAGCTATAGTATCAATAATTATTCTCTTGGTTTTGGAATTGGTTCGAAATCTATAACTGCAGGGATATTAATTGAAATGCTGAGCAGGGATAATTTTCACTCCCCTGCCGGTATATATTCTTCTTTCCCGAATTTCAGAATGGGATTCGGGATCCTGTTCAGACCGGCATCGCAGCTTTCATTTTCATTTGTTTATAAAAATGATGAAGCAATGAATATGGAAAGTACAACAACTGATAAATTTACAATAGGTACTGCTATAAGGCCGCTAAAAAATGACCGGCTTACAATTATGGCAGATTTTTCAGGTTTCAGATACAGCAGGAATTTTACCAAATTTAACCAGTTAAAGGCAGGCATTGATCTCAAATTGACAAGCGGGTTGTTTCTAAATATTAATTATACCCGTAATGAGGAAAAAATAAAAAATGAGTTCTTAGGAGCTGGTATAAGATTTGATTTTCCAAACGGGAGCTTTAGATATAATCATTTTTTCAACAATATCAGGAATGAAAGTATTATTGATAACCAACTTTACTATAGCTCTGAATTTTACCAGACTTCCGGTGGGCATAAATACAGCTTTATTGGTTCTCAATTTTCACTTTCATATTCACTTGAGCGCAGAAAGAGTATAGTACCTGAAAGGAAAAAAATTATAGAGATAACACTTTCAGGTTCACTGCAGGATTACAACACCGAAGATATTTTCTTTGGTCTGCTGGGTAAAGGCAAGCGGAGCATTCACGAAGTAATAGCGGATATTGATTATGCCGCTGCTGACCCATCGGTAAAAGGAATGATACTTAAAATTTATCCGCTTGCATCAGGCAGGTTTGAAGTCAATGCCGCTATTGAAGAACTGACAAACTCCATGCAGCGGTTCAGGAGCAAAGGGAAAACCATTACCGCATATTTTACGCAGGATGCGGGTCCCGGGGAATATTACATTTCGACCTATGCTGATAATATCATTATGCCCCCCGAGGCAATTTTCTTTTATGGCTTAAGTATTAATGTTATAAATTATAACGGGTTCCTGCAAAAATACGGAATTGACCTGCAGACCTTTCACGCCGGAAAATATAAATTAACGTTCCAGGGACTGCTTGACTCCACTTCCGAAGAAGGCAGGGAAGTAATTAACAGGGTACTGGATATAGTATATGAAAAAATGCTGGCAAGAATTGTCACAGGCAGAAATCTTACTATTGATGATTACCTGAGAGATAAATTATCACAGCCGCTTACCGGGAGTGAAGCAATGAGGCTTGGTCTGGTTGATAAACTTGGCTGGTATGAAGATGCCAAAGATATTGCTGAGAAAGATTCGAAGACATCGAACATAGTAAAATCATTCAACCGCAGTGAGTGGGATAACAATTGGAGCGAGCCGCCGCAAATTGCTATTATTGGGGTATATGCAAGCATTACAACTGGCGAAAGTGAACCTCCCCCGCCAATATCGTTGCCAATTCCATTTGTTGGAGGCGGCAGGTCAACCGGCTCTGAATCAGTTGTCCGTCAGCTTGAAGATGCGTTTGCAGATCCCAAAATTAAAGCAATTGTATTGAGGGTTGATTCCGGCGGCGGCTCAGCGCTTGGCTCCGCTGAAATTAATGCCGCAATAATCCGACTAAAGAAGAAATACAAAAAACCGCTGATAGTTTCTATGGGAAGCGCGGCTGCATCCGGCGGGTATTACGTATCAACAAACGCAGATAAGATATTTTCAGATGAATTAACAGTTACCGGAAGTATTGGTGTATTTACTGTAAGACCAAACCTTGATAGCCTCTTAAGCCAGCAGAAAATAAAGGTAGAAAATTTCAAACGCGGAGAAAATTCTGATATCGGTTCATTCTACAAAAAACTTGATGAGAAGGAAATTGAGATAATTCAGGGAATAATAGATTATTATTATGATAGATTCACTCTGGCAGTATCTGAAGGCAGAAATATGACACGTGAAGAAGTTGAGCAGGTAGCCCAGGGCAGGGTTTGGCTTGGTACTGATGCTTTCAATAAAAAGCTTGTGGATGAAATTGGCGGGCTGTATGAAGCCGTTAAATTTGCTAAGAAGAAATCAGCAATTACCGGTAGATATAAACTTGTTTATTACGCTGTTCCGGGCGGTAACAAAATAAATGAGATAATCTCATCATCAGTTATCAGCTTTTTCCGGCAAAACTTAATTGACTTAATGGGATTTAGTGATGAAGATGACGGTTTAAAAATTAAGTATTGAATTAGCGGAATCTTTGTACTTTACAGAGTCTCTGCATATCAGGACTCTGAAAAAAAGCATAATGTACCGCAGAGTCCCCTTTGGGAGACTCTGCTAAGACTAGAAAAACATTTTTGCGAGGAAATTTTGCTTTCCAAAGCAAAATTGACGCGGCGGGCTACCCCTTTGGGGTGATCTTACTATACCAACGAGATTGCCACGCTTCGCTCGCAAACGACTTTCTATTAATAATTCAATTTAACGGAACATTCCCTTATTACTTTCAGTATAAATAAAAAAAGTACAATAATATTTCATAAATCATATGAAAAAAATATCAATTATTTTCACCTTATTATTCAGTTTTCAGGCTTTTTCACAATCTCAGTATCAGAATATCAAAATCTCTGATGAAAGCACGCCGAGTGAAGTAACAATTGCTTATAATCCCATTGACCCATCAAATTTAGTTGCGGCGGCAAATATTGAAACATACTTCTACAGCTTTGATGGAGGCAGAAGCTGGGCAGTAAGAAAAATATCCTCCACATATGGTGTGTGGGGTGACCCGTGTATTGTCGCTGATTTCAGGGGAAATTTCTATTACTTCCATCTTTCAAATTCATATTCCGAAGGCGGCACATGGCTTGATAGGATCGTCTGCCAGAAATCAGATGATGGCGGTATTACATTTAGTAACGGTACAACAATGGGAGCCAATGCCCCGCACTTGCAGGATAAAGAATGGGCGGCAGTTGACCTTACTTACTCGCCATACAGAAATAATATTTATACTGCGTGGACACAATGCGGTCAGAATAATTATAATAAAGAAGGCGCTTCAATAAATTCAATGGATAGCGCTTCAAATATTATTTTCTGTTTTTCCACAGATGCAGGTGACTCATGGAGCCAGAGAAAAAGGATTAATGAGCAATCAGGCGCTGAGTGCTCTGATGCAGGAGCGACAGTACTTGGAGCAATGCCATGTGTTGGCTTAAATGGTGAAGTTTATGTTACATGGAGCTCGCCTTACGGCATTATGATGGATAGATCAACCGATGGCGGCGTTAACTGGTTTGATAAAGATGTAAAAGTAGCTGACCTTCCCGGTAACTTTAAATTTTCAGTCCCTGGTGTTTACAGATGTTTTGGATTTCCATCCATGGCATGTGATATGAGTAACAGCGATAACCGCGGGAAACTGTATATTAGCTGGAGCGACCAGAAAAACGGATATGATAATACAGATGTATGGGTATCAAGCTCCACAAATGAAGGCATAACATGGGGAGAGCGTGTGAAAGTAAATGACGATTTTGGCAGTAAGCACCAGTTTTTTAACTGGATGACTGTAGATCAGACAACAGGCATAATTTATGTAGTATTTTATGACAGAAGAAATTACACTGATGAATTAACCGATGTGTATCTGGCAAGCTCTACAGATGGCGGCATAACTTTTTTAAATGAAAGAATAAGTGATAAACCATTCTTTCCACTCTCGGAAACATTTATGGGCGATTACACAAATATCACAGCAATTAACGGAATGGTAAGACCAATATGGACAAGGCTTGATAGTAATAACTTAAGCATTTATACGGCGATTATTGATAAGTAATTATTTACACTCGTGCCACGAATATCTCTTCAAACTAAGACTACAAAAGCCTTATCATATATTTTAAAACAGTTAAACCCTGATAATTTTAAAAAATACTGTAAAACCATCAGACTTTTGTAGTCTGCTCAACTTA
>JANPBV010000493.1:0-2019 GCA_031430615.1 Ignavibacteria bacterium
CAAAGATTGAGCAGGTATATTAGCGCGGAATGTATCTAACGCACCTGTCATATTTACCTGTGTGAAGCCGCTTGTTGTATCTAATGACCAGAATAACTTTGCATTTGATACCCCGCTCTTTGATTTTATATAAGCCTTTACCTCATATGGCTGGGTTGTATTGCTTGTATTCCTTAATGCTGAGTGTGATACAAATACCGGTTCATTAACACCAATTTCTTTAGTTATGCAGTGTATAGCCCCAAGTGATTGTATTATTGCATTACAATCTATTCCAACTATCCTGTATCCGGGTAATGTTTCCCTGTATATCCTGAGTGCTGTAGTATCATACTGAAGCGCATATGTTGGAACAATTACAGTTTTATTTACAAAAACAGAATTAGTATAAGTTCTGTAATCACCGCCATTGTTTGGATATTGACCGTTCGGACCCGGAGGCATTGGTATCCTCACTACTTTATATGGTTTACCAAAACATGATTGGAAATTATTCAGTATGTATTGTAAGTTAAGTTCTATTTGCGGACCATCTGCTATTCCTGGAGGATACTCACCAACTAATAATGTTTCTTCATCCAAAAGTTTAATATGCATATCTATGTGATGAATAACATCGTAGGGAAGAATATCCATTTTAATGTAACGGTTAATCCCCATGTAGGAATTCATAATGCTGTTTATCTGCGATTCGGTTTTAACTGATACACCGTATGGATTACCCGTTCCGTTTTCAGATAAAATTAATTTTGAAGCAAATGCTGTCCCGTGACCATCAACCATAAAGTTACCGCCTGTGTTCACAAGGTCGTTTGGCGCTATCAATGTCTGATGTATCGGTATTCCCATATAATTTGCAATGAATACCGGTGTGGCGTCATCTTGAGGTCTTGCCGTCCTGTTGTATTTCCAGTCAATTATTCTGAGGGTATCAATATTTGAAGAATAAACGCTCCAGGGACCGTAATCTCTGCACCAAATACTGTTGAATGATGTTATCAAAAACCTTAAGTTAATTAAGGGAACACTGCCTGAGGTTAAATAATTTTTTACGCTGTTAGAATCAGAACATATTATATAGACAAGACATTCATCCTGCGCAAAATCTACAATCTGCCTTAATATTGGAAGCTGTGCTGTCCATGTAATTTGTATTGCCTGCATTTCTTCCCATTCTGCAATTGTTCTCACTGGTCCGGGCGGGGGATTTGGGTCCATCACATCAACCGGATATGGATTATTCTTTAAATATTCCATTTGCGCTTTTTCCTGCTCGCTTAGGTAGTGCGGAAGAAAATTATCCTGTGAATATATCTTAATTGCAAATAATACTGCAATAATAAGTATGCTTTTTGTCATAAAATTAATAGGTATTAGGGGTAATAATACGCAATTTTGTTAAGCATTACAACGAATATTTTCTTATTTTTGGTAAATTATTAACATTTGACAATTTCATTATGTTAGTCATTTAAATTACTCAATTTATACTATTTATCTTGAATATTGCTTCACAGAATGATATTTTTACAGAAATTCTGCAAATTACTAAAGTCAACTATTGGCAGGGCAGTACGATTATATTGAAAATAATCTTTTAAGAATTAAGCAAAAGATAAGCAGGGTCTGCCAGCAAATTGAGCGTGACCCTAAATTGATTTATATCATTGCAGTAAGTAAAACTTTCCCCGGTGATGCTGTTGGTTCCACGCTTGATTACAACCAGCTTGATTTTGGTGAGAACAGGGTGCAGGAACTGCTGGATAAAGAATCAGAGTTTAGAGAAAGAATTATTCACTGGCATTTAATAGGTCATCTTCAAACCAACAAAGTAAAGTTCATTGTTCCTTTTGTTTTTCTGGTGCATTCTGTTGATAGCTTAAAGCTGGCGCAGAAAATTCAGAGTGAAGCCGCGAAAATTAACCGTGTTGTTAAATGTCTTGTGCAGGTAAATACCTCGGGTGAGGATCAGAAAACAGGTTGTGACCCAAAATACGCGTTAATGCTTGTAAAGGAAAT
>JANPBV010000494.1:0-1770 GCA_031430615.1 Ignavibacteria bacterium
CTTCAAGAAGTGTGCCAATACCAACAGATGATTTTATTCTTCCGTCTTCACCATCACCGGCTTCTGTCACACCCAGATGCAGCGGGTAGTTCATATCTTCTTCTTCCATCTTATTCACAAGCAGGCGGTATGCTTCTACCATAACCTGTGTATTGGAAGATTTCATGGAAAGGATTATTTCATGGTAATTCAGGTCACGGCATATGCGCACAAATTCAAGCGCAGATTCAACCATACCAATTGGCGTATCGCCGTATCGGTTCATAATTCTATCACTAAGCGAACCATGATTGGTGCCAATTCTCATAGCTGTGCCGTATTCTTTGCAAATTTTTACTAAAGGAGAAAATTGCTCATAAATTCTTTCAAGCTCTTCGTTGTAAAGCTCATCAGTAAAGCTGAAAACTTTGAACTTCTTTTTATCAGCATAGTTACCCGGGTTTACTCTAACCTTCTCAACAATCCTTGCGGCAAGCTCAGCGGCATCAGGCTTAAAATGAATATCAGCAACTAATGGAATTTTATATCCTCTTGCATGCAGTTCATTTTTAATATTTTCAAGATTTTTGGCTTCCTTAACTGCGGGTGCGGTAATCCTGACAAATTCACTGCCCGCTTCTATCATTCTGATTGACTGCTCAACAGTACCTTTAGTATCCATAGTGTCAGTTGTGGTCATAGATTGTACACGGATGGGGTTATCTCCCCCAATGCCCAAATCACCGACCATCACAACACGGGTTTTATACCTTGAGTATTTTGTTAAGGAATTACAGTATTTTTTAGAGGTAGTTAAAATATCCATTACCAAATAGTTTTTACAAAATTTGAATCACTTATTACTTTATCATTTGTGATCAATTCAATATCCATTAATCCGGCAGTAGCTGAAATTAATCTATCATGAAGTTCGGGGATATCATTAATTTCAAACGCTTTATAAATAATTTCTGAATCCAATGGAATAATTTTGATATTCTCGAACTGCTTAACAATTTTATTAATATCTGAAAGAGTTACTTCAATCCTTTTTCTTTCGGCAAGATAGCCAATTTCAGCTAAAACTATTGCAGGAATAAATAATCTTGTACTGCCTTTTTCGATGTTCTTAAAAATATTTTTAACCAAAAGTGATTGTTTTCTCTTTTCAATCCATAATACAACAGCCATTGTATCAGAGACATAGCTATTTTTCACGTGGGTATAGCTTTTTATAATCCTTGAATTCCTGTTCCAGGTGTGTTATGTGAATATCTGAAAGATTTCTTAAGTCACTTTTAATATTCTTTACGTTAGGTTTTCTTTTAATTTTATCTTTAGTACTCTTCAGCTGTTTAGCATACAATAATACTGCAGTCAGGTTTTTCTTTGATAACCCGTTTGCAGTTTTAATAATCTCAGATTGTATGTTATTATTACTTTCTTTCATAAATAAAATTCTATTAATGTATCTTCTTGCTTGCTTCAAACAAAATGCGTTTTTCATCTTCTGTCAGGTTTTGATAACCATCCTTACCTATCTTATCAAGTATCTCGTCAACTTTTTCCTGTGTTATATCTGAATCACTGTAATTATTTCCTTTAGAATAATAATCAGCATCGCTGATGTTTTCACCGGTTGATGTTGTAGTATTATATTTATCGTAATAGCTGTTACGGTAAATATTTGTAGGCCGTTTGGTATTTAGCTTAGGCTTTTTATTGAAACGGAAAAGGTCATTAACATTATTGCGTGTTATCAGCAGGTAAATAAATCCAACCAGTCCGCCG
>JANPBV010000495.1:0-1756 GCA_031430615.1 Ignavibacteria bacterium
TCTGCGGGCGCTACGCTTGCACTAGGCGAAGTATTTGCGGCAGCAGGTGGATTATAGAACGCCACCTCTATTAATTTATTTTGAGACGGTCTAAATAAAAATGCCTTCTTACCTTGTGCATAAACTAAAACCTTATCACCATTCTCAGCTCGAACAAAAAATTGTTGACCTGAAAGCTTAGTTTTATCTGAAACTGTTGCAACCGTAGGAACTTCTCCCCCTGGAAGCTCAATCAACTTCCCCACTTTTACAACTAACTCATTAATTTCTGCTTGAGATCCAGACGCAGAATTACTCTTAAGAGATTGATTTTTCTGATACTGCTTAAAGAAAAAGAATCCCCCTATTGCGATTAATATCACTATGATTATTAAAGGTATTAATATCTTCGGGCTTGATAGCTTCTTCAATACACTTTTTATTTTTTTCACTCAAATAAGAATATTATCTTAAGCTCATTTTGTCAAGAAAAATTACCCAGGAGGAAAAATGATTGCAGGCAGATGATTAATGATTTATGATTTACAAATACTACAAATGTCAAATACTACAAATACCTCGATAAAAAATATGGTAAGTTCATTATTTAAGTATTTGTATTTATTGGTAGTATTTTAGCGCAGACCACTAGCGCTGCGCAGTTTTCAGAAAGTTATCTTAGGCTCGACAGAATGAAAGCGAATTCCAATCTTTCGGGAACAGTGTGTGCTAAAGCATCTTCAGCTGGATCTGGAACTGAGAATAAAATATTGATACACTTCCCTTCAGATTTCACTATCGATTCAGATACCTCAAATTGGACCACAAACACTTCTGACTTACCTGAAGGTACAAGTGCATGGCCAGGAATTGGATCAACGGCAACCTTGATCAACAATAAAACAGTAATCTTTTCAAGTTCAGATATCACAAACAACTCTACTCTTTACTGTTTTAATTTTACAGGCAATTCTTCCACAACTGGTTCTACGGGAAATAAAAATGGAAGTATTGAAACAAAATCAGCAGGAAATTCAACGATTGATGTATCAAATTATGGACTAAATATTCTTTCAAATGATCAAATAACTATTACAGGTAAAATTGCTGCAACTGCAAGCGATTTTACGAACACTGTCTATCAACTTACCTCAGCACCAAATGATGGAAATTTCAATCATGATCAGGAAATTGAATATCAGATAAACTATGGCACTACACTCCCCTATACAACATCAATAACCCTACAAGCCAGTTGGTCAGAGGGAACAATTATAGAAAACTCTACTCCATCTGTAGATGCGTTAAGATACGTAACGGGAAGTGCAGGAAAAGCATATAACGCTACATTGCCAATCATTAATACGGTAAATAGAACAATAACCTGGGATATAACATCTTTCCCTGCAAACACCTCTAATCAAACTGTAAATTTTAAATTAAAAACAACAAATGACTATACTGGTCAAAGTCGAGTTAGATTTACAACATCATCTAAGCTATTTTTTGCAGATGGAGAAACAACAAAGAAAGACATAAACGGATATTATAAATATGAGGAAGAAAAATCTACTGGCTCAACCACTATTGTATCCCCAACCATAGTGCCTATAAACAAGCCAGAATTTAAATATATAGAAATAAATGAAATAAATAATTCTAGCGCATCGATAATTACTCAAACAATTCCTGCAACAACTAAAATAATCAAATATGGTAAATCAATTTCAAATTTAGATAAATCCGCTTCAGGGAATTTATCAATGCTTAATAAAAT
>JANPBV010000496.1:0-15209 GCA_031430615.1 Ignavibacteria bacterium
AATAACAAGTATTGCCTCTCTAAGAGGCGATACTCCAAAAAATATTAATTCCCTTATGCAGGAGTGCAGGAAGGAAATGGATAGCACACCGTATGAATACGGCTGGTTTAACAACGGGAAAATTTCGGCGTACTACCAGGAAGACCCGTTTGGCGATAACAACGCGATCTTTGATTATATAAACAGGGCTGCAAGCAAAAGGTCATATTCACATTTTAAACAGGAGCTTGCAAAGATAAAGGACGCTATTGAAAAAAAATCAAATGTAACGCTTGCTGAATTTTCAAACGACTGTTTTATGAGATCAACAAAACAATTCAAACTTGAAGGAAAGTTAAAGCCAATTGATACAGCTGGAGAAATAATAAAAAAACTTAACAGCTCCGGGGTTGAAATAGTAATAGCTTCCAATTCCAAAACAGAAAAAATTGAGCACTTATTCCGAAAAGCCGGGCAAACAGTTACAAATGATACATCTATTATAAGAGGCAGGCTGCATGCTATTGGTGACGCGCAAAAATTTGTAATTGATAATTCATTTACAGAGTTACCTGAATATTACGAGATAACCAAAAGATTTAACGTAAGTTTAAGAAGAAAGAATTATTTCAAAATATTGCTGGCAGAAAAACCGGATTATGTAATTGGCGATGTTTTCTCTTTAGATCTTGCCCTCCCGTTATATTTAAGGATGAACGACAGCAGGTTTAAAGGTCTTAAAGTAATTCAAAGACTTCATAAGCATACACCCGTTTGGGTCCGTGACCATTTAGCTAAAGATGAATTTAAGGAAATTTCGTTTATGCTTGATTCAATTGAGAAACTGCCTGAGATATTATTGAAGTAAGACAAACTTCGAAAGTTTTATTAACTTTTGAAGTTTTATAATTCAAATCCCCGTCCTGTAAAACATTTTATCAAGCTCATCCATCGAGATCTTTACTATAGTGGGTCTGCCATGTGGACAAACATACGGCATCTTTACAGAAAATAATTTATCTATAAGATTCAACATTTCGCCTTCTGTCAGGTAATCACCTGCTTTTATAGCATGCTTGCAAGCATATGTTTTGGCAAGGTTATCCCTTTTTTCAAGATTAAGTTTAATATCGTATTCCTTGAACTGGTCAATTAATTCTTCAAGTATTTTTCCCTCATCACCTATTCTCACATCAGAAGGAATCCCCTTTATCTTAACTTTCCGCTTGCTTTGAAGCTCAATATCAAACCCAAGTGAACCAAGCTCTCTTTCAATTGATTTTACTACTTCATAATCAACCGGGTTCAACTCAACATAAATCGGGATAAGAAGCTGCTGCGTTAAATTTGCGTTGGAGTCAAGCCTCTCAACAGCCTGTTCATATAATATCCGCTCATGCGCCGCATGCTGATCAATTATCATTAAGGTGCTCTCAAGCTGGTACATAATATATTTTCTCTGGAACTGCCATATTTCATTCTTACTTACAAGACTATCTATACTTTCCTCTTTATAAAGCTTACCCTCAAGCACATCTTGTTTTTGAAAATCTTCGTTAAATACAACCTCAGTGTTTTCTGATTCGCTAACACTTTCGTTTTCTTTGCCACCGAACATCTCATGTATTACCGATGAATTCTTATCATGCTTTTGGAAAGTAAACCCTGAGCCACCGCCCGTATTTTGCTTTGTAAAAGAAGATGACGAAAAAATATTGGTGTTATGTATGGGTTTATTAATATTATCCTGATAACTGCCTTCGGGAATCTTTACTTTTACTATCAGGTCATTTTTTTCTAAGGTACTCCATGTCCCTTTTCTTACAAAGCTGAATAGCGCGCGTTCTTCTTCAAACTTAACTTCAAGCTTTGAAGGATGTACATTAATATCAAATTTATGCGGGTCTAAATTAAGGAATAAATAAAAATTGGGATAATCTCCCTTATCAATTAAGTCTTCATATGCTGAGTGAACAGCAAAAGCCAGCGCCCTGCTTACAACATACCTTCCGTTAAGATAAATATTCTGGTCCTGTTTATTCTTCTTCGTGAAGCTTGGCTTTGAAATATATCCTTTTAAGCCGATAAGCTCATTTGAATAATCCACTTCAAGCAGGTTTTCTTTTGAATCTTTTCCTGTTACTTTACAAATTCTATCATACAAGGTTTCCGGCTCGAGGTCAAATATTTCTTCATCTTCAATTATGAAAGAAAACGCTTTATCAGGGTTTGCAATTGCAAGCCTTACAAAGGTTTCGTAAATATGTTTGAATTCAGTTTGGTTTGTCTTAAGGAAATTCCTTCTCGCAGGGGTATTATAAAATAGGTTTCTAACTGCTATTGATGTTCCTTTTTCTGTCTGTACTTTTGAGTGTTCAGTAATTTCACTGCCGTGATTTTTGATAAGTGTGCCAAGCTCCAAGCCTTCCGGTTTGGTTTTCATTTCAACCTGCGCTACTGCTGCAATTGAAGCCAGCGCTTCTCCCCTGAAACCCAGTGTTGTAATGTTTTCCAGGTCTTCTGCTTCTGATATTTTGCTTGTTGCATGACGCTGAAAACAGAGAATCGCGTCATCTTCATCCATTCCTTTGCCGTTATCAATCACCTGTATCAAACCCTTACCTGCATCACGGATAATTAACTGGATAAAGGTTGCGCCCGCATCAATTGAGTTTTCCATCAGCTCCTTAACAACAGCTTCGGGTCTGCCCACAACTTCACCCGCCGCTATTCGGTTGGCTATGAACTGGGGTAATATTTTAATTGTGTTTGACATATTCTATAAACCCTGAGTGACTTACTTCGCTTTAGCGAAGGAAGGAGCGAAGGATCTCATTCGCAGCGGTAAAAATTTTACTTACCGAATGAGATCCTTCCCTCCTGCCTTCGGCAGTCGTTCAGGATTTGTTAATCCTCCAATAACGCATGAACAAAACTTTCCTTATCAAATACCTGAAGGTCATCAATTTGTTCACCAACGCCAATGTATCTTACGGGAATTTTCATTTCATTGCTTATCTTAAGCACAATTCCGCCTTTTGCAGTTCCATCAAGTTTTGTTAGTACAAGTCCGGTTAATGGTATTGAATTACTGAACTCCCTTGCCTGTGTCATACCATTCTGACCTGTAGTTGCGTCAAGCACAAGCAATACTTCATGCGGCGCTTCGGGTAACTGTTTCTGTATCACACGGTTAATTTTGCTTAGCTCTTCCATCAGGTTTACTTTTGTATGAAGCCTTCCGGCTGTATCAATTATGATAACATCATATCCTTTTGCAATGCCTGATTGTATTGTATTATAGACAACGGCGCTTGGGTCCGACCCTTGAGCCAATTGAATAATTTCAGTGCCTGAGCGTTTTGCCCATGTTTCAAGCTGTTCATTTGCCGCAGCGCGGAAAGTATCAGCCGCCCCGATTAAAACAGAGTAGCCCGCATTCTTATAATTATAGGCAAGCTTACCTATCGATGTAGTTTTACCGACTCCGTTTACACCGACTACAATTATTACATATGGTTTCCTATCGACCTTAAACGGTTCTTTAACTTCACCGTTACCGCTGATGAATACTTTTTTAAGTTCATCCCTTAATATTGCTTTTAACTGGTCAGTTCGTTCGTATTGCTCCTCTTTTACCCGGATTTTAAGATTTTTAATGATTACCTCGGTTGTATTTACACCAACATCAGAGCTTAATAAAATTTCTTCGAGGTTATCAAGGAAATCATCATCAATATCACTTTTAGCATTAACAAGCTTATCAAGTTTATTGAATATATTCTCATGGGTTTTCTTCAAACCCTGCTTTAATTTATCAAAAAGTCCCATAATTTGTATAGATTGAAAGCAAAGTTACTTAATAAGGGTGAATATAAAAAGTGAATATTTTAACAAGCAAATGATGAAAATTTAAAACATTCATGCAATGTTTTCCCTTTAACCTTGATTTACCTTTGGTTATATTTGTATAATATAAAAATTTAATTCCATTAAAATGAAGATTTTCCTCAATTTTGCATCATTTTTACTGATAATTGTCTTCCTTAGTGCCTGTGGAAAAGACACCAAACAGACGCAATCCAGCTTAACAAATATTGATGAAGAAAAAAAGTTTGCCTCATCATTATATGGCGATGAAGTGAAAGTTATTGCCACCGGAGATCTTCTTGGAAACGGCAAAAAATGTGCTATTGCAGCCATTGTAATGAAGCAGACTGATAACAGCTTCTGGATTAAAAAAGGGAGCTTCATGCAGAAAGAAACTGACGGCTGGAAGGTCATCTTGAAAATGGAAGATAAATTAACAACATCTAGAGGTAACCTTGTTGAACAGGTTGACGCAAAAAACGGATACATTATCAGGTTTGATACAACGAAGAAACCGATATCCATTAATATTGTAATGGCAAATGAATTCGGTAAAGGAACAAGTGATGAAGCGGAAATTAAATGGAATAAAGATATCGGTTATTTTGAGTTTACAGCGCCATATAACGATATACCCCAATAAAAATCCTATAATATCATATGCCTCCAAAAAAAGCTCTTAAGTGGGTTATATTCTGGATATGCCTTGCATTAAGTTTTAATGCAGGAGTATATTATTTTCTGGGACAGCAAAAAGCAATTGAATTCCTTACCGGCTATATCATCGAAGAATCACTTAGCGTTGATAACCTTTTTGTATTCATCCTACTTTTTAAATACTTCAAAATACCATTCCACGCTCAAAGACGGGTACTTAACTGGGGTATAATTGGTGTAATTTTTCTGAGGGGTGTTTTCATTCTGTTAGGCTCCGCGTTAATTTCCAATTTTAGTTTCATACTATTTTTCTTCGGCGCAATTCTCATCTATTCAGGTTACCAGATGGCTTTTGGCAAGGATAAGGAAATCCATCCTGAAAACAATAAAGTATTAAGATTATTTAAAAGATTTTACAAAACTACTACCGATTATCACGGAGAAAAATTCTTCGTGAAAAAAGATGGCATAAAATACGCAACACCCTTGTTTGTATGCCTCCTGGTGCTGGAATCAACTGACCTTGTTTTCGCAATCGATTCAATACCCGCTATTTTTGCTATCACTACCGATCCTTTCATTGTATTCTCATCCAACATACTCGCTGTCCTCGGGCTTCGTTCAATGTACTTTCTGCTCTCAGCTGTTGCAGATAAATTTGAGTTCGTGAAAAAAGGTGTCGGCATTATTCTCTGTTACGTAGGTGTGAAAATGCTGCTGCCTATAATAAAACCTGAATGGCACATACCCGTTTATGTATCATTAATTGTAATACTCTCCGTATTAGCATTATCAATCCTGATATCGATAATTCAAAATAAAAAATCGGCACAAAAACACTGAAAACGTTATTTTTTATATAATTATACCGTAATCAGATTATACTTTTTGGGTTTTAAAAATCCTTATTTTTACGTATTTTTAACAAATTGGTGTAAGTAAACTCATTTTAAATAGAAAGTTAAGGATTTGATGAACGTTCCATTTGTTGATCTTAAAACTCAATACCAGGGGATTAAAGAAGAAGTATTAACAGAAATTAACGATGTGCTTGATAACACTGCGTACATTTGCGGTAAGAAAGCAAAAAAGTTTGAGGAAGATTTTGCAAAGATTCACGATGTAAAACATTCAGTTGGTTTAAGCACCGGTACCGATGCCCTGCATGTTGCAATGCATGCACTTGGCATAAAACAGGGTGATGAAGTTATTGTTCCGGTAAACACATATATTGCTACGGCTGAAGGCGTTTCTTTATGTTACGCAACTCCGGTCTTTGTTGATAATGACGAAAAGACATATAACATAGATGTAACTAAAATTGAAGCCGCAATAACACCCAATACAAAAGCAATAATACCCGTTCATTTGTACGGTCAGCCCGCAGAAATGGATGCAATTCTTGAAATTGCTAAAAAACATAATCTCCATGTTGTTGAAGATTGCTCACAGGCTCATTTAGCAACTTATAAAGGGAAAAAGATAGGCGGCTTGGGTGTTATAGGTACATTTAGTTTTTACCCGGGCAAGAATCTAGGGGCATATGGTGAAGGCGGAGCAGTAACTACAAATGATGATAAGTTATATGACTTTATGTATATGTACCGTCAGCATGGATCAATTGAAAAATATATTCACGAAATTGAGGGACATAATTACAGGCTGGAAGAAATTCAGGCAGGTGTGCTTAATGTAAAAATGAAGTATATCGAAAAATGGACAGAGAACAGAAGGAAAAATGCAAAGCTATATTCTGAAACATTAGGCTCTATGGGAATTGGCGAAGTAGTAACTCCTTATCATCCTGAACATGTGAATCCGGTTTATCATTTATATATCATCAGGGTTAAGGATAGGGAAAAACTATCAGAACATTTAAATAAAAACGGAGTTCAAACAGGTTTACATTACCCACTTCCTCTTCATATGCAGAAAGCTTATGCGCACTTGAACTATAAACCCGAAGATTTCCCGGTTGCCGCTAAATACGCAAAAGAAATATTATCTATACCTATGTTCCCTGAAATGACAGAAGAAATGGTACAATACGTTTGTTCTACAATTAAGAAATTCTACAATTAAGAAATTCTAATTAAAATGTTTGGTGAGTTTATAAAAAAATGGGGCGCAAAAAAGCTGATATTATCGGTCAACGATATTCTATGCACATTCATTTCTTTTATAATGGCTCTGTATTTTACTGCTCCGGGTATTTCTGTTTATTTAACTGAAGTAACTTTTGTTGAAAAGCTGCTGATCTTTATTGCAGGGGCATTACTCATAGTGCCAATTTTCAGATATTACCAGCTTTACAAACATAAATATTTCCTTAGAATTGGCGAGCAGACGCTTCTCATTTTAAAAGGGCTCCTTATAAACAGCATAATTATCATTATTGCAATTTTTATAATTAAAACCCAGGAAGCGCTGCATGATTCGAGAACACAGGTTATTATATACTTTTCAATTTCCTTTGCTTTGCTTTTCATTACCAGAGTTTTACTTCTTCGCAGGATATTAAGAGCAAATTATGTTGGCGGTAACATTAAAGAATTTATTACAAGACGCGCACTTGCAGTAGGCGCAGGTAATCTTGGAATTTTCTTTTCTGAAATTTTAACGGTAAAACCTCATTATCACATTGAATTGATTGGGTTTATAGATGAGGATTCCGGGAAAATAGGCAAACTTGTCAATAGAGTACCTGTCCTGGGAACAACTGATGAACTTAACGATATTTCAGAAGAACAGGAAATTGATGAGATCTTTATTACAATTCAGAATATAGAAAATAAAAAACTGCTTGACCTTATTGAAAAATGCAAATTGACCAATTGTCATATTAACCTTGTATCAAATCATTTTGATATTATTTCTGCAAAGCTTGATGAAGGAGAGTACCATGATCTGAAAGTTATTTCGGTTTCTCCTAAGATGTCCCCGTTGTATTCTGAAAAATTCAAAAGAATATTCGATATTACTATTTCGGGAATTATGTTAATTCTGCTGCTGCCTGTGTGGATCATAATTTCAATAGCTATTAAACTAAGTTCAACGGGTCCAATATTCTATACTACAAATGTCGTAGGGAAAAACGGAAAAGTATTTAAATGGTATAAGTTCCGAACGATGATCGCAGGTAATGATGCCAGCATACACGAAATGCATCTGGAAAAGCTTATAACTGCAAATAAAGGTTATAAGAAACTTGAAAATGATCCAAGAATAACAATTGTAGGAAAATACCTTAGGAAATTCAGTTTAGATGAGCTTCCACAATTGTGGAATGTATTTGCGGGAAGCATGAGCCTTGTTGGTCCAAGACCATGTCTGCCCAATGAGTATGTACATTTTAAAGAATGGCATAAATTGAAATATAAAGTTATCCCGGGTATAACAGGTCTTGCTCAGATAATTGCAAGGAACAGGGAAGATGTAACATTCAGTGATTCTGTTTTGCTTGATCTGTATTATGCAGATAATCAATCCTTATGGCTGGATCTAAAAATATTATTTAAAACAATTCCGGTAATGGTATTTGGTAAGGGAGGAATTTAATTATTAAATCAACAGGTAAAATCATCAACATAGGTATTATAGGCTGCGGTTATTGGGGTCCAAAACTCGTCAGAAATTTCCTTAGTTTGCCAAACTGCCGGGTAAAAAAAGTAAGTGATCTTAAAGCAGGAAGACTAGAATTTATTAAGAAAGAATTCCCCACGGTTGAGGTCACAAAAGATTACAGAGATATACTCGGGGATAAAAGTATAAACGCGGTAGTTATCGCCACCCCTGTTACTACGCATAGAGAAATTGCTGAAGAGGCGATGCTGCTCGGGAAACATGTTTTTGTTGAAAAACCTTTATCTTATAGCGCTGAAGAAGCAGAATCAATGGTTTACACAGCCGGGAAACTTGGAAAAAAACTTGCAGTTGGACATGTTTTTCAGTTTGCGCCCGCTGTAAGAAAAATTAAAGAGCTTCTAAAGAAAAAAACTATTGGTAAAGTTCTTCATATTACCTCTACAAGGATCAACCTGGGTCCACCAGAAACAGAGGTAGATGTAATTTGGGACCTGGGACCGCATGATTTTTCTATAATACTTTATCTATTGGGTGAAGCGCCATGGAAAGTTAATTCGGTCAGAAATGAATATCCCTTCGGAGCTTTTAATTCACCCAAATCGAAGAATAAATGTAAGCTGACAAACAACGCGCATATTGATCTAAGCTTTAAAAGCGGCGTTACTTCTCATATTCACCTTGGATGGCTTTCATCTAATAAGATCAGGCTAATGCAGATATTTGGTTCAGAAGGAACACTTGTATATGATGAAATGCTTGCGCTAGACGGTAAACTAAAACTCTACGGACTTGGTATTGATAACAGGATAAAGAGTAAAGATGGTAATTCCGGCGCTCTCGGTTATCAATCAGGTGAAATTACAATGATTCCTTTAGAACAGCATGAACCATTAAGGCTTGAGTGTCAGGAATTTATTAACGCGATAATTGAAGATAAAAAAATGATTAATGACGGGCAGATAGGACTTGAAGTTGTTAAGCTGCTTGAAACTTCAAGCGAATCATTTAACAGGAATTGATAATGGATAAGAATTATTTTGTACATCCTAATGCATTAGTAGAATCGGATGATATTGGCGCAAAAACCAGGATATGGGCTTTTGCTCATGTGCTTAAAAATGTAGTAATTGGCGAAGACTGTAATTTATGCGATTATGTTTTTGTTGAAAGCGGTGTAACTATTGGCAACAGGGTAACCATAAAAAATGGAATCTCTTTATGGGAAGGCCTTGAAGTAGAAGATGATGTATTCTTGGGTCCTAATGCTGTTTTTACGAATGATCTGTTTCCAAGGAGTAAAAGACACACCGGCAATTTCTTTAAAACTTTGCTCCAAAAAGGCGCAAGTGTTGGCGCAAATGCAACGATATTATGCGGCATAACTTTAGGAAAGTACTCTCTGATTGGCGCAGGTTCAGTAGTTACAAAATCAGTACCTGATTTTGCGCTGGTCACAGGGAATCCTGCGAAGTTCAGATATTGGGTATCTAAAACCGGTGAAAAGCTCATATTTAATTCAGAAAATTATGCTGTTGATTCAGAAGGAAATAAATATCAATTTATACCGGATGAAAAAGTTGGCACAGTTAAGGAAATATAAATGATAATATCTCAGACTCCACTAAGAATTAGCCTTTCAGGCGGAGGCACAGATCTTGCTAACTATTACAATCCACATGAAGGATTTGTAGTAAGTACTGCAATAGATAAATATATTTACGTTATTGTTAAGGAACGCTTTGATGATCTTATTTATGTTGATTACTCTACAAAAGAAATAATATCGAATATTAACGATATCAAGCATGACCTTGTAAGGGAAGCCGCAAAACTTACAGGTATTACAAATGGCTTTGAAGTAATGATGTTCGCGGATATTCCCTCAGAAGGCTCGGGACTTGGTTCTTCAAGCAGCCTCACCGTTGGATTGCTCCATGCATTTTACCAGTACCTTGGTAAACTTGTTACCGCAGAGCAGCTTGCGCTTGAAGCATGTAAAATAGAAATTGAATTATTAAAAAGACCAATAGGCAAACAGGATCAATACATAGCCGCATATGGAGGTTTAAGAACCTTTAAATTTTGCAAAGATGGCGCTGTTGAAGTTAATCCTATTAATGTCGAGAGCGATCCAAAAAGAAAACTTGGTTCTAACCTGCTTTTATTTTTTACCGATACCACAAGAAAAGCTGCCTCAATTTTAGAAGAACAAAACAAAAATATAGTAAACAAACTTGAATTTCATCACAAAATTAAAGAACTTGCCTTTGATACGCTTCAAGGTTTGAATTCACTGGATATCAACCGTGTAGGTGAAAACCTGAAAATTAATTGGGAATTAAAAAAACAATTAGCATCAAATGTTTCTAATCCTGATATTGATAAAATGTATAACCTTGCTATGGATGGAGGCGCTTTAGGAGCTAAAATATCAGGCGCTGGCGGCGGCGGGTTTTTACTTGTCTATTGTGAAAGAGATAAACAGGATACACTAAGAAGAAGTTTAAGAAAATACAGAGAACTTCCGTTTCTATTAGAGAAATATGGAAGCAAAATTATTTTTGATCAAACCAGATACGATATTAAATAAAGATATCTACAGCTAATGGAAAAAGTTCTTGTAACAGGCGGAGCAGGGTTTATTGGTTCACATACCGTTGATAGGCTTCTGAAAATTGGATATGATGTCAGGATTCTTGATAACCTTCAAAAACCTGTTCACTTAAAAGGTAAACCATCATATATCCCTAATGAAGCAGAATTCATTTTAGGTGATGTAAGAGATAGAGATACTATAGAAAAAGCTTTGGAAAATGTTGATTATGTTTTTCATCTGGCTGCATACCAGGATTACCTTCCTGATTTTTCCACATTCTTCCATGTAAATTCCGTAAGCACTGCGTTGATATATGAAATTGCAGTCGCTAAAAACCTTCCAATTAAAAAAATAATTGTTGCATCCTCGCAATTTGTAAATGGTGAAGGAATATATAAAGATAAAGATGGAAATTTTGTTTATCCAAAAAGGAGGACAAACCGGCAGCTTGAAAAAGGTGAATGGGATTTTACAGATAACGAAGGCTGCAAGCTTGATTATATTTGGACACCTGAAACTTACGCCAGCCCACCAAACCAGTATGCCATATCTAAGTATTCACAGGAATTAATGGCATTGAACTTTGGCGAGCGGTATAACATCCCAAGTGTGGCTATGAGATATTCTATAGTTCAGGGGTCAAGACAGTCATTCTACAATATGTACAGCGGCGCTTGCAGGATATTTTCTTTAAGCTATTATTTTGATAAAGCCCCCACTGTTTATGAAGACGGACTTATGATGCGGGATTTTGTTAACGTACATGATGTTGTTGATGCTAATATTCTGGTAATGCAGGATGAACGGTCAAATTATAATGCTTATAATGTTGGAGGCGGAAAAGCTTATACTGTAAAAGACTTTGCTGAAATTGTTGCGAAGGAATTTGGTAAAGAGCAAATTAACCCTAACATTACAGGTGAATATCGTTTTGGTGATACAAGAAACGCCTGTTCAAATATAACCAAACTTAAATCTCTCGGCTGGTCACCTTTAAGAACTGCCGAAGACAGCGTAAAAGAATATGTTGATTATCTTAAAGCGCAAACAGATATACAGGATATTCTTGATTACGCTGAAAAAACGATGAAAAACCTCAATGTTGTGAGAAAAGCAGGCATTTAATTAATTTTACTGAATTTAACCTTTATTAATTTATTTCATTGAGTTATATAAATATTATGTTGATTTTTGTAATAATTAGTAAAATTTAAAAAAATTATGGACTTTAACAACTATAAAAAACTGATAAGTGATGTGATGGATTCCCTTGATAACAATGAAATCAATAATTTAATTGAACTTCTTGTTGATGCTTATAAGAATGATAAATTTGTTTTTGTAATCGGTAACGGTGGCAGCGCTGCAAATGCTTCACACATTGCCCAGGATCTTGCTAAAGGAACCAGAAAAAGTCCGGATCAGATAAGAAGACTAAAAGCTTTAAGTTTAACCGATAATACTCCTTTCATAACTGCGCAGGGAAATGATGAGGGCTATGATAGTATTTTTGAACAGCAGTTAAGAACATTTGCCACAAAAGGCGATTATGTAATTGCTATCAGCGGGTCAGGGAACAGTCCAAATATTATAAATGCAATTGAATGGGCAAATAATAATGGTTTAATTTCAATTGGAGTTACGGGATATGATGGCGGTAAACTGATTAATATGGCGCATCATAAAATGCACGTTCCATTAAATGAAATGTGCACTGCAGAAAGTATTCATTCAATTATTTTTCATTATGTAATACTTGAACTGCGCGAAAAATTCAAACAAATAAATTAAAAATTCAGTAATTAAATACACAAAAATGGGAAAGTTCAAATACTTATTTTTATTCATTTTTATTGTCTCTGTAAAAATATCATTTTCACAGGTTGAATTAGTACCGCTTTCTAATCCAGTATACAGTTACATGGATAGAATGTTTACTGATAAAATAATTGATAGTTATTCAGCTTCTATGGGACCTATTTCACGAAGGGAAACTGCAAACATACTTAAAGAAATAACTGCAAAGAAGAATAAACTTTCCAAAACTGATAAAATTCTTCTTGATTACTATACAACAGAGTTTGAATATGATATGTTCGGGACTCTTAAGAAATCTTCAAATTTCTTTTCTAAAAATGGCGTTGGCGAGCTGTTTTCCAATAAAAAACAAAAATACCTGTATTCAACTGCAGATTCAAATGTATCCTTCTTCTGGGATGGTATTGGAAGAATAAGATATATCGGTATAGATGGTGATTCTGCAGGCAAACCACATGTATTGCTTGGGGAGTTCGGTACAAGGATTCGCGGTACATTGTTTAATTCAGTAGCCTATTACCTTAGAATTTCCAATGGCGTAAGGCTGGGTGGAACGTCTGAAGATGCTCAAAAGACCGCTTACCTTGACCCCATACTTTCATCAACAAGAAAATACGTGAGCGAAGGGAATAAAACTTTTGATAACTACGAAGGCTATTTAAGATATGCTCCGGCAAAAGATTGGCTTGGATTGACAATAGGAAGAGAAGCATTGAATTTTGGAGCAGGTTATATTGATAAATTATTCCTTTCAAATCAAAATACAGCGCCATTTGATTTCTTAAAACTTGATATACACTACAAAAAAGTAAGATATTCTTTCTTTCATTCAAGTATAGTAGGTAATGATTCTTCAGGAACTCAGCTTGAGGCAAAGTATTTTGTTTTCCACAGACTGGAATTAGGACCATTCTTCAATAATTCATTCAGGCTTGGATTCAACGAAATGGTTATTTACAGTAATATTCCAATTAACTTTGCATTTTTAAATCCTATCAGCTTTTTAACATCAGCTGATCTGAATACAGAGCTTCCGGGAAAAAATTCCAATAACACGCTGCTTGGAATGGATATGCAGGTTTATCCTGTAAAAAATCTTTCTATCCAGGGAAGTTTTTTAATTGATGACTTGAATTTCGAAACCCTCGGGAATGATTCAGCAAAAAGTAACGATAATAAATTCGCTTTCCAGGGAGGTATAAACTGGCAAAACGCATTCACATTGCCAAACCTGGAGCTAATTTATGAATATACCAAAATTGACCCGTTTGTTTATGCGCACAGGCAGATCAATAATTCATACACAAACTGGAACCTGCCATTAGCTCATTCTCTCAATCCAAATAGCGATGAACATGCCTTTAAGCTGGCTTATAATTTCGGCAGCCGGGTACATGCAGCAATAACATATAAGATGCAGAGAACTGGTGAGAACTATACTGATAGCCTTGGTAATTTTGTAAATGTAGGTTCCGATATACTTAATGGCAGTGAAGATTTTGAAAGGAAGAATACATTCTTAAATGGTATCAGAATTAACAGAAGTATTATTATTGCTGAATTGGAATTTGAACCAATTAAACAATATTTCTTCACTATAAGATACCAGAGAAGAAATTATGATTATCCCGGCAGGAATATTTCCTATGGTGAAAATGTTTTCTTGGGCAGCTTCAGGGTAGATTATTAACTCATGTTACGCATTCCCACGAAAGTGGGAATCTATTATTGCAATTCACTAAAGATTTAAAAAAAATGAATTAGCGATCTGCTTGTAAATCATTAACAATTAGCGATTTATGCTATAATAATGTTTGTTTTTTAATTCAATTTTTATAATAAGTATGTTTAAATTATTGGATTCCCGCATTCGCGGGGATTCTGCATAAGGTTAGTTATTAATTCGCAGCTTTAATATGGATATAAAAGAAAAAATAAATAAGTTATCCTTAAAGTATTCAGATGAATTGATCGGTCTGAGACGAACTATTCATTCAAATCCTGAAATTGCATATAATGAATTTGAAACCACTAACCTGATATATGGCAAGCTTAAGAATAAGGGCTTTAACAAAGTAAACAAAATTACTAAGACCGGATTATACGCGCTCTTAAATGGCAATAAAGGGAAATGTGTAGCTCTAAGAGCTGATATAGATGCGCTCCCCATTCAGGAAAATACCGGACTTAAATTCTCATCTAAAAATCCCGGCATGATGCACGCCTGCGGGCATGACGCTCACTCAGCAATGTTATTCGGTGCCGCATTGATACTGAAAGAGTTGAAAAGTGAGCTTAATGGCTCAGTTAAATTTATCTTTCAGCCCGCAGAAGAAAAAAATCCGGGCGGTGCTTCAATACTTATTAAGAACGGGATTTTAAAAAATCCCAATGTAAATGCAATCTTTGGTCAGCACATACTACCCGGTAAACCTGCCGGAAAAGTTGGCTTTTATCCCGGTGTTATGCTGGCTTCCCAGGATGAATTATTTATTACAATTATCGGCAAAGCCGGGCACGGAGCTAAGCCTCATTCAACAATTGATCCTATCGTGATTGCTTCACAGGTAATACTTGCTTTACAGACCATTGTTTCAAGGAACACTGACCCATATGAACCCATTGTAATTACAATTGGTAAAATTTCAGGTGGTACTATCAATAATGTAATACCTGATAAGGTTGAGCTTGCCGGTACAATAAG
>JANPBV010000497.1:0-8774 GCA_031430615.1 Ignavibacteria bacterium
AATTTGCAAGGCAAGTCCGCCTGTATGCATTAGGAAAGTATTGGCAGGATTTACAATTGCGTCTGTTTCAAGCAAGGTAATATCGCCCTGTATTACTTCAAATTCTGTGTTTTCTATCTTATTACTCATACTAATTATTAATTGTGATTCCCAAATCTTTTAATTGTCTTGCATCAACTAAGCTTGGTGAATTATCCATCAGCCCAACTGCGCTTGTGGTTTTTGGGAATGCAATAGTTTCACGGATATCTTTTGTACCGCAAAGAGTTGCAATTATTCTATCAAAGCCCAAAGCAAAGCCGCCATGCGGGGGAGCGCCGTATTTAAAAGCACCGAGCAGAAAACCAAACTTTTCTTCCTGCTCCTCTTTGGTTAATTCAAGCACATTAAATACTTTTTCCTGTATATCCGACCTGTGAATTCTAATGCTGCCTGAGCCGAATTCACTGCCATTGCAAACAAGGTCATAACATGTAGCGCGAATGCTTGTTAAAAGCTCTGCATTGGCTTTGGGGTCTTTGCTTCCAATATCAAGTTTATCCATATCAGCATCATGAGGCATTGTGAATGCATGGTGTTCTGCGGCTATTGTACCAGACTCTTCATCATAGCCAAACAGAGGGAAATCATTTACCCAAAGGAATTCATCATTGGTTTCATCAATTAAGCTGAATTGTTCAGCCAGCTTTAATCTTAAGTTACCGAGTCCATGTAAAACTTTTTTCTTTGCCCCTGATAAAATGAAAACAGTATCACCTGCATTTGCTGAGTAAGCGTTCTTAATTGCTGCTTGAATATCATCACTTAAAAATTTTAATATTGGTGATGATACGGTTCCATCAGCATTATACTTTATGTAACCAAGCCCGCCAAATTTTAATGTCTTAACATAATCTGTAAGCTGGTCAATAATTTTTCTTGTAACATCCTGCGAAGGAAGTTTTATTCCTGCAACAATTCCGTTTTGTGCAATTGCATCAGTGAAGACTTTAAAATCGGTAGCTTTAACAGTTTCAGTAATAGCAACAATCTTAAGCCCACCTTTAATTCTCAAATCAGGTTTATCGCTTCCATAGGTTTGCATAGCTTCGTCATAGCTCATTATTGTGAATGGCTGCTTAAGTTGGGTTCCCTTAGCATGTTTCCATATATCACATAACACACCTTCAACAACAGTGAAGACATCTTTTTCTTCAACAAAGCTCATTTCAAGATCTATCTGTGTGAACTCAGGCTGTCTATCAGCCCTTAGATCTTCATCGCGGAAGCATTTGCATATCTGCACATAACGATCCATTCCGCTAACCATTAATATCTGCTTATAGGTTTGCGGTGATTGCGGCAGAGCGTAAAACTTTCCTTTGTGAACCCGGGAAGGCACAAGGTAATCTCGCGCGCCCTCAGGTGTTGATTTCATAAGTATAGGAGTCTCAATCTCAATAAAATTCTCGCGCTCAAAATATTTATGAACAATCTGGTAAACATTATTCCTTAATACAAGGTTATCAGCAATTTTTTTCCTTCTTAGGTCTAAGTAACGGTATTTGAACCGGAGTTCCTCAGATGCTTTTACATCTTCTTCAACTACAAATGGCGTTACCTCTGATGTGTTGAGAATTTCAAGTCCGGTTGCAAGTACCTCAATTTCACCGGTTGCCATATTAGGATTTGAAGATGTTCTTTTCTGCACTAAGCCACTGGCAGAAATAACATATTCCAAACCAAGTGATTTGGCAATATCGTATATTTCTTTATTTTCAGAATTTATGGTTATTTGGGTTATTCCATATCTATCGCGCAGGTTAATGAAAATAACGCCGCCAAGATCGCGCACCTGTGCGACCCAGCCGTTTAGGGTGACAGTTTTTCCTGAATCAGCAAGGGTCAACTCGCCGCATGTATTTGTTCGTTTAGTAAATTTCATAGAATTACAAAAATACGCAAAAAAACACAAAGATTAAATGTATAGAAATATCAATATTAACGATAAATTTTGAGAATAGTTTAAATAAATAGGAGTTATTTCAGCCCTTTAACTTTTTCAAGCAGCCAGGTTTTAGATAGAACATTATTAGTAGCCGTAATCTCTTCTATTAATTTTGTTAAAGAAATGTGTAGTTTTTCTTTTTCTTTAATATTTATTATTTTCCCGTAAAAGTTCAGAAAATTTGTGTGCATTTGCTTATAATGTTCTGAAACGGTTTTATTGGTAGAGATAAAATGTCTGTGTGAATCAATAAGTGAATAGGCTTCATTGAAATATCCAAGTTCATAGTATATCTTAAACTGTAAAAGTCTTGAATCATATTTAAACGCGAACATATCAAAATTGATCTTATTGTTATATTTCAAAGCATCATTAAAATTTCCTTTATAATAATTTACATGCGCCATTGAAAAATTGTACATATTTTCCCGGTGTTTTTCCTGAAGCATAGGGATGCATTTAATTATATAATTATCAATAAAATTCCAATCCGGTTTATAAAAACATGTAATAAGAATAGCTCTATATAGTATTATTCTCATATGGGTATTATCAGGTGAAATAATATTTGATTCAATTCGTGTTTTATACAGATCTAAGAGTTCCGGCTCAAACTTCTCTCTGCTTACCTCCCTTATCATAAACCATGCAATTGCCTCGAGAGCCTGGAATAAATTATATTGCTCATGATGATGAAACTTATCTTTATTTTTTAAAAAAAGCTCCTTGATCTCATAAAATTTATCAGTTTGCTTTGGGTTTAATAAACAAATTATCCAAAGAACATATATTAATGTTATTTCATCCAAATCATTTTTACTTGAATCATCTTTAAGGCTGCAATATATATCATCCAGATTTATTGAAGTAATAAAAGTATTTGTAAATGTTTTTTTGTAATCAACATTATACATAATATTTTCTACACTCAGGTTATGAATAAAATGAGCTAATCTGATTATTGCAAATCTTATGTGGTAATCCGTTTGATTCAGTGAAGCTTTTATAGCTTCCTGGCTTTTGTCATTCCGGTAGCTAAGCTGTACTCTAAGGATTTCGTATTCCATTTTAGATTTGAACCAATCGTCAGTTATCCCATCATTATTTTCAAGCAGGTTTGAATATTCTTTCAGTTCTTTTTCAGCAATATCAAATAATTCCCTGTTCATAAGTTCTGAAATGTAATCATACTTTGCACTGATATTTTTCTTTAAATAAGAATTGTAACCTATAAAATTTTCCGCAAGTTTTAATACTCTTGAAAGGGTAGTATTAACCATTGTTTCAGAATAACTTCTTCCCTTGTATATATTACTAAACAGATTTTCTTTGGAAAGTTTTTTACTGCTGAATAAAGGGTAATACTTTTTTAATTCTCTGACAAAAGTAGTGTAATTACGGCCTTCATTATGAGATGGTGATGAAACAAATTTTTCAAAATCATTAAATTCTTTTTTAGAAAATGTTTTTAAAAGTCTGATTAGCTTATGGTTTTCCATATTAATTGGTAAAAAATTAGACTCAAAATCATCAATTATTAATCAAAATACAAGTATTTAAATAGATCATTCATAAAATAATGGTAAGAATCAGATAAAAATATCTTTGCCTTACCATGCTTTAAAATATATGTTTGTATCCAGTGCACATAAGTGCACCTAGAAAAATGAACTGCATAATAGATAAAATAATGGAACAAAGCAAGAAAATACCAAAAGGCTATCGGTTGAAACCTGAGACTCATAGCCTGATCAAAAAAGTACAAAAAATGATTAAGTGTAATTCGGATGAGGCATTAAATATGGCGTGCAGAAATTTAATAAAACAAATAAAACATAATCTAAAAGGAGATCTAATAATGAGAAAATTAATTTTAGTAATTTTAATGATATTCAGCAGTATGAATATTTTTTCACAGTGGGCAGTTCAACAGTTTAACCCCGATTATAGTTCTGTGTATTTTGTGCCCGGTACAAACACAGGTTATGCAACAGGACAATACACAAGCTTAATCAGGAAATCAGCAGATGGTGGCTTATCTTGGAACAACCTTATGAGTGGAACCATAGAAACACTAGAAGATGTATTCTTCATAAATCAAAATACAGGTTGGGTTGTTGGAGCCAACGGAACAATTCTTTATACAGTCAACGGAGGGTTAAATTTCACAACACAAACTAGCGGTTCAACAAGTAGTTTGTATACAGTACAGTTTTTAGATGTTAACACTGGTTATATTGCGGCTTTAAACGGTAAAGTACTAAAAACTACAAATGCAGGAACCAACTGGTCAATTTTAAATACACCAGGCTCTTTACTATTCGGTTCATTCTTCTTGAATTCAAATATTGGCTGGGTTGGGAGTAATGCAGGTGCAGTTTATTTGACAACAAATGGGGGGAGTAACTGGACGACACAAACATGTCCGGGGGCGTCAACCATTAATGATATTTATTTTACCGATAATCAAACCGGCTGGAGCTGTGCTTCAGGAAAAATTTTCAAAACAACAAACGGAGGAACAACGTGGATAGAGCAGGTATCAGGTCCAAATTCCTTATTCAGCATATTTTTTAATAACTCATCTAATGGATTTGCATGCGGTGATTTAGGAAGTTTGATTAAAACAACAAACGGAGGGACGAACTGGACACCCATTACTATTAATACAAGCAGTACTCTCTTAAGTATTTCTCCTTTGGATGCAAATAATATTATATCGGTAGGTTATAATGGATATGTTCTCAAATCAACCAATTCAGGCAGCAACTGGAATATTCTTAACGGCTCAAGCAGCGGTGGAATAAGTTCTATATACTTTTCTACTTCATCAAGTGGATATGCAGTGAATTATTACGGGTATTTATTTAGAACATCAAATGGCGGGGCTAACTGGAATGCATCCCAGCTTCCAATAAACAATACAACAGATATTTTTTTTGCAAACTCTTCGACAGGTTGGATTGCCGGAATTAATTCCGTTCTTGAGGGAAGTGACATTCCCGTTACATTAAAAACCACAAATAGCGGAGCTAACTGGATTCAATATAATCCACCCCCTATTTTTACAGCAATTGCAGATATGTGTTTTTCAGGTACTATTAACGGATGGATTCTAGGAACATCATCAGCTCTCAGCTCGTCAGGGACAACTACTAATTTGTGTATTACAACAAATGGAGGAATAAACTGGACAAACCCATATAATTTTTCTGATTTTACAAGAGATTTATACTTTATTTCAACTACGGAAGGCTGGGCATGCGGGGATAACGGAAAAGTTTATAAAACTAATAACGGTGGAATCAACTGGGTTCAGCAAACAACACCAAATAGTGTTGATCTGTATTCTATTTATTTTCTTAATTCCACTCAGGGATACACGTGCGGCGGTGCAGGGGTGATATTAGGTACAACAAATGGCGGTGCAACTTGGAATTTGCTTCCTTCAGGAACATCACATTACCTGTATTCCATTCACTTTGGCTCAAGTACTAATGGTATTTGTGTTGGAGAAGGCGGCACAAGATTAAGGACAACAAACGCAGGAGCAACCTGGATTAATTCACCTGAAGCCGTGCAGCTAAGTTTCAATACTGCATTCATGGTCTCTGCTAACAATGCATACATAGGAGGCGATTATGGATATATTGCTAATTTAGGCGGTATTGTAGCAATTAACGGAAATGAAAATGAGATCCCGCTTAAATACAATTTATCACAGAATTATCCAAATCCCTTCAATCCTGAAACGAAGATCACTTATCAATTGCCAAAAGGCTCAATGGTCAAACTCATCGTTTATGATTTAACAGGCAGAGTAGTTAATGAGCTTATCAATAAAACCCAGAGTTCCGGCAATTACGAAGTTATTTTTAATGCTACAGCAATATCAAGTGGTATTTATTTCTACAGACTTGAAACTGATGAATTTACAGAAACTAAGAAATTGATATTAATAAAATAAATAAATATTAATTCTAAATTTCTAATAAACTATTTAACTATTAAATTAATAAAAATGAAAAAAAATAATTTAATCTCAATTATCCGTTTTTTTGCAATAACTTTGTTTGTGATTTCATTAACCATTGGTTTTATTAACACGGATGTAAGCACTGATGTAAAAAAGAAAGTTCCTGTAAAAATTACTATTGGAAACTCAAACTGCAGCGGCTCAGGAATTTGCGGGATTATTAAAGTAAATAAAAGCGAATTCCAAGATGTATCCGATTTAGGTCCACTTCAACTATATTCATATTCATTTGGGGCTACGCAGAGCGGAAGTTTTTTTATTCAAACCAGTGCTGATTTGATGAGTGAGCAAACATATACTCAATACTTTTCCGGCACCAATTTTGTAATGGAAAATGATTACACAATACCTGCAAATACTATTGGTAATAAAAAAGCCATTACACTTAAATCCGGCTCATACACAATTCAAAGGGATGGCGAGCAGATCCTCATAGGACTGTTAATACCCGGTTAAGAGGATCGTAGAATAATACTTAAGAGTGTTCTCAGGAGAGAAACTCATAACAACACATAAAAAACATATTAATTTAATTTTTATTGATTTATAAAGGAGAAATAAAATGAAAAATATCAAATTAAACTCAATCATCCGATTTATTTCTATTACTCTGTCGATAATTTCACTATCTATTGGTTTTATAAACACAGTTGAAAGCTCAGAAGCTAAAAATGTTTCGGTAAAAATTAAGATTGGAAATTCAAGCTGTTCCGGAAGCGGAATTTGCCAGGTCACCAAAGTACCAAAAGACCAGTTCAGCGATGTATCAGGTTTAACACAGGAAATTTATGGAATACTTGGCACTACGTATGGAGGTAACGGGCAGATTGGAATACAAACAAGGCGGGAATGGATGAGTGAGCAAACATATACTCAATACTTTTCAGGTGTCAATTTTGTAATGGAAAATGATTACACAATACCTGCAAATACTATCGGGAATAAAAAAGCCATTACACTAATAGCTGGCACGTATCCTATCCAACGGGATGGCGAACAGATTCTTATTGGACTGTTAATACCTGGTTAAGTGAAATATAAAATTTTAATCAAAAAACAGGGTTATCACCCTGTTTTTTGATTTTATAAATCAAATTATCCCTTTTCAATTGAATAAGCCATCAATAAAGCCTATATTTGCTTAATTTTATTCATTTTTACAATAATCATAAATTAGAATTTGAATATTACTAAAGCTAAACTAAAAACCATCTTCGGGAAGTCAAAAGGCAGGAAAATTGCTATAATTGGCGATGTTATGCTTGATAAGTATGTGTATGGCACTATTTCAAGAATATCGCCCGAAGCCCCGGTACCTGTTGTGGATATTGATAATACCGAATATAAACTTGGCGGGGCAGCAAATGTTGCAAATAATATCAAAGCGCTGGATGCAGAGCCTATCCTGATAGGTGTGATTGGCAATGACCATGATTCCAAACATTACCTTGATGTGATGAGAAGCTTAAAACTTTCAACTGTAGGAATAATCAGAGATTCAAACAGACCTACAACTGCAAAGACAAGGGTAATTGCTCACGCTCAACATGTATTAAGGATTGACAGCGAAATAAAAGAAGATGTTTCTCAGTCCACCCGAAAAAAAATACTTGAATTTTTTAATAAAAATATTAAGGAATTTGCCGCTGTAATACTGCAGGATTACAATAAAGGAGTTTTATCAAAAGAATTAATTTCAGAATTAATATCTATTAGCAGGAAAAATAATATACCTGTTTATGTTGATCCTAAATTCCACAATTTTTTTGAATACAAAGATGTAACTGTTTTTAAACCGAACAGGAAAGAAACTTCTGATATACTTGCAATGAAGATCAGCGGGGAAGAATCTGTTAAATCTGCCGGCAGAAAACTTATTGACAGGCTTAACTGTGAATATCTGGTTTTAACACGAGGTGAAAAGGGAATGATGCTATTTGATAAGGAAAAAAATAAAACTGTTGTTCTGAATATACCGACTATCGCAAGGAAAGTTGCTGATGTTTCAGGCGCAGGTGATACTGTAATTTCAACAATTGCTGTAATGTTGGCAGGCGGCGCGAATATTGTTGAAGCTGTTATGCTGGCTAACCAAGCTGCGGGAATTGTTTGCGAAGAAGTTGGCATTATCCCGATCTATAAACAGGCATTGATAGATTCTTATAAAAATAAAATTTGAGCAATATATATAAAGTAACGGATGATCTTAGTTTTGTTAAGGAGTTAAAAGCTCAGGGTAAAAAAATAGTTTTTACTAACGGAGTTTTTGATATAATACACCGCGGGCATGTTGAGTATTTAACAGAAGCCAAAAGCCTTGGTGATATCCTGATTGTCGGATTGAATTCAGACAGTTCGGTTAAAATGATAAAAGGTGATAAGCGTCCTGTTGTAACAGAAGATAATCGTGCTTATGTGCTTGCAAACATAAAGCCTGTAGATTACGTTGTAATATTCAGTGAAGATACTCCTTATAATATTATTAATAAAATTCTGCCTGATATATTAGTTAAAGGCGCTGATTGGGCTGAAGATAAGATAGTTGGTTCTGATATAGTAAAACAAAACGGCGGCGAAATAAAGCGCATTAAATTTGTTGAAAATAATTCTTCAACAAATATTATCGATAAAATAATTCAGCTTTACACTAAGTAAATTATTTGGCTGAAGAAAAAAAAATAGAAACACCAGATAGTCCGAAGGCGCAGGAACCACTTAAGAAAAATGGCGCTGAAAAACAAAAGAAAAAAT
>JANPBV010000498.1:0-6085 GCA_031430615.1 Ignavibacteria bacterium
ATTTCTGAACTGATCGGTAAATGCTCTGAGCTCCTTATTCTTTCTTAAGGTTTTATACGCCACATCAAAAAAAGATGTGTAAGTTGAAAGCGTGAAGCCATAAACAAGCGATGTCCTGAGAATTAAATATTTATTGGCAAATTTTTTTACTGAATTTTCACCCAATAGTTTTGTCTTTGCATAAATTGTGAGCGGGTCAAGCAGGGAGGTATCTTCTTTCAGATCAATGCCTGCATTATACACAAGGTCAGTTGAGGTGTATATCATCAATGCATCACTTTCCGAACAAAACTTTGCGATATTGCCGGTTACTTTACTATTGAAATATTCTATATAGTCATCAGCTTCGTTTTTAATTCTTGTTGGGGTCACCGAGGCGAGGTGATAAACTATATCAGGTTTTACGGTATCAAATAATTTTTCCAGCTCTTCATTATTACCAAGGTCACATTGAAGCAAGTTAATTCCTTCAATGTTTGGTTTATTGGAATTATAAACACCGGTAATGTTATTGCCCTTGTTAACTAAAAGCGCCTTACACAAATAAGGCGCTATATAACCCGATACACCGGTTATTAAAATTTTTTTCAATATAAAATATTAATTGTTTATTTTTTCTTTTTACCTGTTTAAATATTTCAATATTTCAACTGCAACGCCATCAACATCATTTGCCTGGTTACTTAGTACCACAACACCTGTATTTGTTTCGGGAATAAACCCGAGGAAGCTTCTGTAACCGCCGGTGCCGCCATTATGCCAAATTGTAGTCCTATCCCACATTGATTCTGATATATGCCAGCCCATGCCAATTGCTGTCTTCGGTATATCAGTTTCAAATCTTCTTCTCTGCATAAGAGTTAAGCCGTCTTTAAAATCAAGCTTATCAGTTTTGCCCATTTGGAATGCGAGATACTTTATCATATCATTCATGTTAGATCTTATCGCGCCACAGCCTGCCATGGCATCAAAATCCCAATTTAATGTCGGCTCACCTTTTTCGTTGTATCCTTTTGCAAGATTCTTCTGTATTTCGGGAGTTAATTTTGTGCTCGTCATTGTCATCCCAAGTGAATCAACAAGATAGTAGTGCAATAACTCCTCATAACTTTTCCCCGATGCCCTTGTCATTAAATCACCCAAAAGACCCATCCCAAAATTTGAATAAAGATACTTCTGTCCCGGTTCATATTCAGGTATGTAATTATTCACAAAGTAGAACATATCCTGCTCTGTATAATTTTTGTATGGATTCTTCGGGTCAGTCTTTTCGCTCAACATTAAATTTGCTGGCAGGCGCGGCAGACCCGATGTTTGTGTTGCCAAATGCAATATTTTACATGGAGCAGTGCTTGAAAAATTATGTATTGTTACACCTTCCGGCAGATAGTTCTGCACAGGGTCGTTTATTTTCATTTTGCCGTCTCGCTCTAGCATAACAAGCATGGTCGTAGTAAAAGTTTTTGTGATTGAACCAATCTCATATACTGTATATTCATTCGGTTTGCTGGAATCTTCCTTCGATACCTTACCGAAGAAAAATGTCCTGGGGGTTTCGCTGTTAACATCATAAAGACCTATAGCGATGCTCATATTCTTCTTGCCGTCTATGAGCGGCTTAACAATTTCCAGGAGCTTTGCTTCAAGATCCTGCGAAAATGCGTTACTGCTGAACAAAAACGCTAATATTGCTGCAAATAATAGAAATTTCTTTGACATATTAAAATAGATTAATTTCGGTTTATTATACAATTACACAAGTAATTATTCCTCAATTTGTGCTATACAAATATAATAATTAACCCCGTAAAAAGGGGATATTGAAATTGACATGCCTGCTTTTAAGTCCCCCTTGAAAAGTCGTAGAACTGGCATTGACAGTGAGGGAGATTGAGCCAGAAAGATTCCTTTTTCTACAATTGTACGTTAATCTTTCAGTATCGATGATTATTGATGGGGATTTGAAAATTATAATTTAACTGCAAAATTAAATGTTTACTTAAGATCTCTAATCCCCGACTGAGATTTACGAAGGTTATAAATAATGAACAATTGTTCTATATTCTGTATTCTAAAATCTGCTCCCCCTTTATAAGGGGGATTTTAATGATCTCCATTGCAGGGATTTGGAAATTATAATTTACTAATATTCCTTATCTATAAACTCATTTAGTTTGCTGTCTTCAAATTTGCCAATATAATCGTTTAGCTTATTCATCACTATATCCAATGCTTGTTTTACTACAATATCATCAAACCTCAAAACATATAAACTAAGTTTCTCTAATTTATCAACTCGTTTAATATCATTCAACTCATTACCAATGTGAGATTCTCCGTCAATTTCAACAACCAAAGATAATTTCTTGCAATAAAAATCTACTATAAACTTTCCAATTGGTTTTTGCCTGTTAAATTTATATCCCCTAAGTTTTCCTGCTTTCAATTCATTCCATAATATCACTTCAGCAAGTGTAGAATTATTTCTTAGCTTCCTTGCATTTTTAATTAACTTTTTATTATATGGAATAAATGTTTTTTTCATTATATGTATTTAGTCCATGCTTCTTAGTCCCCCTTGCAAAGGGGGAGAATGAAGCTGAATGAAATTTATTACTTCAATTATTCATAAAACTTTCACAACCAAAAATCATAAATGGGGATTTGAAAATAATAATTAAACCATAATTCTAAATGTAAAATCAAAATTTCTAATCCCCATCTAAAATTAACGATGGAAATTAAAATCGTTAAATTGTACGTCATCAAATATTCTTAAATCTCTTCCCCCTTTATAAGGGGGATTTTTTTTTCACCACCCTCAGCTCCATAAAACAACACCCAAGTAGTAAAATCATCCGTGAAATCAAGGAACCTGTGCTCGGCTCGGGCGGGAACGAAGAGAAAATCGCCCGGCTCGAAATTTACATATGTACCTGCATTGTAAAACCTGCCTGAACCCGACACAACAATATAAACCTCATCGCGGGTGTGTGGAGTCTGCTTATCAATCTTATCCGGCTTATATAACTCAACAACAAGCGAGCCATGCGTAAAGTTCTCCGCAAACTCTTTGCCCGATGCCTTAAGCTTTTCTGCCGTTTCTTTGAAGGATAGGTGGTTGTTGGACATAGATATTTATTTTTTTTGATTTCCAGTCCCCCTTGAAAAGGGGGAGTATTGTTACAAGATTCTAAATTTCTGCAATTAATGATACATTTTTAATATACGAAGATCATAAATGGGGATTTGAAAATAATATTTTAATCACAAGTTTAAATGAAAAATTAAGATTCCTAATCCCCATCTAAAATTTAAGAAGGATATTAATAAAGTACAATTGTACTAAATCCTATCTTCTAAAATCTCCTCCCCCTTTATAAGGGGGACTTTATACTCCTTGCCCGATGTCTTAAGCTTTTCTGCTGTATCTTTGAGGGATAGGTGGTTGTTGGGTGAGTTCATTTGTTATTCGTAATATTCGTAAATAAAAATATACTTATCAATCAAATTACCTAATTTATCAAAAGTAGTTTCTTCAATATTATCACCTCTGGAATTATATTTAAATTCACGTATAATTTCATTTGTCAAAATATTTCCTTTGATATCCTTCTGAAAAATAGTTTTTAATTTACCATCTGGATAGTATTCGTAATACCGATACTCAGTTGCATAGAATCTATTATGTAGCTTAAAACCGTTTTTGTATGTATACCTGATAACTGATTTCCAATTATTATCGCAATAAATTTTTTCTTCTAAAACAGTATCCCTTCGATTTGTTCTGTAATATTTACAAATGTTATTTTTATCGTCATAAATATATAATGCCTTTGGAAACCGATGACCTGCATCATTAGATTCAACAACTTCTGAAATTCGGTCTCCTGTGAAAATAAATTCTGAAATACCTTCTTTAATCATTCTGCCTTTTTCATCGTATTTTATTGTCCAGATGTAATCCAAACTGTCAATTAAGTCAGACCTTGGACCTATATATAATCCCATGGAATTATATGCAAATGTTGATGTATCGATTCTACCAGTATGATAAAATCTGATAATCGTATCAAGTTTTCCGGAATAATTTACATGATAATATGTTGAATCCACATCAAACACAGGGTCAATATGATAACCACCGGTACTGTATTTATCATAATTCATTCCTTTTAAATGAAATGGTATACCGTTAGTATCATAATTATTTCTAAATTCTACATAACCTGAATGAAGTTTCTCATGAGGGTAAACTCTTTTTATTTCATAACTTTTAATTTTTTTTAATTTAACTAAGGGAGCAATTCTGAATTCTTCAGGTAAATCAGTGTAGTAATATGGAATGTTATCTAATGGCGTAACTTCACCTTTATATACCCATACCTGGGAATATATTCCATTTGACAATAAGATCAATAAAATAAAACCGAATAATATTTTAGTAAAGGCATTCATTGGTTATTCGTAATATTCGTAAATGAATTTTGTATATTTAGTTGAATCATCAAATGGGTAATAAGTTTTAATAGATCTAAGTAATCCATTTGAATTATACTTGTAGTACGAAATTCTGTTATTTTTACTTTTTATAGATTTGTTTTCTCTTTTTTTTAGTAGTCCATTATTATCATAGCTTGTGATTTCCCTATACTGTAGTATACCATCATCATACTTTTCCTCTAAAATAACATTCTCAAATTTATCAAATTCTCTGTGTTGATATTCAACTATCTTCCCATCATCATACTCTATATTATTTATCCAATAACCATTTTTATTTCGAGAAGTTATTTCTCTCATTTCAATTGTCCCATTGCTGTAACTTAAATATTCTATTTCATCTCCCATTTCATTGCTTATAAATACTAGGCTATCATCTTCATTTGAAAAGTTTTTACGGGTACGGATCCTTCCATTATCTCTATATACGTATTCTTCAATAAGGTTATTGCTGGTATCTCTAATTTCTTCTTTTAAAAGTATTTTATTCTCATCATAAATGTAGAATGTAATTCTTCCGCATCTGGGTAAAAGACTGTATATATTTTTGAAGAGGACATTGTTGCTATCATAAATATAAGTAATTTTAGAAGGATTAATTTTTCCAATATTTTCTCTTTCAATTAATTGATTCCCTTTGTTATAAATATATTTTGTCGTTCGGTCAATTTCTGGTCTGATATTTTTGAAATAATCTTTTTCTTCAACTAATGTATCATTATTGTATTTGTATGTGTTAAAAGCGATAATATTTGAGTCTTTGTCAAAATAATAATAACCTAATCCTTTACCAGTTCTATCATATTCTTTTAAAACTGTAAGTTTAAATGAATTATCTTCCTCAACTTCATTGTATATTTTTACTGACTTTACTTTATTTTTACTCATCAATTCCCATTCAAGATATCTTTCATGGTTAAGTTCTCTTGATACTTCCTGAGAATAAATAATTGAAGTTAATAATAAAAAGAAAATTACATATTTATGTGAAATTTTATTCAATTCCTAATTCCTAATTGTTTCACGTACTTCCCATGAAACTCCCTCATCTTTTCAACCAGCTCTTCCATCTCGTCTCTTGGCGGCAGGAATGTTGTCCTGAAGTGCAGCGTTCCGGGTAACTGCCCAAAGCCGGAGCCGGGCACGACGCAAAGACCTGTTTCCTCAAGCAGCGCCATGCAGTAATCATTATCACGTTTGCTCTCATATGCTAATTGCTGGGCGGGTGACATCTTTGTAATATCCTCAGTGTGCGGAAGCTCCATTTTCACAAAGGCATACATTGCTCCCTGCGGTACATCAATTTGCATCCCATCAATTGCATTCAGACCTTTACCCAGAATCTCAGCTTTGATTTTCAGTTCATTTAATATTCCATCACGCTCTTTAATGTACCGGTCATAACTTGCTTCTCCTTGTTTCGGGGGGCTCACCACCAAATATGTTACCAACTGTCCAACAGTATTTGAACATAGACTAATCGATTGCAGCTTAATAAATTCGCCCATCACATCAGCGGGTATGTTGCGGATTTCTAAGTAACCGCCCCTGTGACCGCACTCGCCCATAAATCCTTTTGATA
>JANPBV010000499.1:0-1886 GCA_031430615.1 Ignavibacteria bacterium
CATCCAGCAAAAAGTATGCCGTCTTTTCGTCCGGGGTCACCACCATGGCCCTGCCTGCTCTTGCACCAAGCAGAGTCGTCCCAGTTGTTAAGTCAGTTGCCTGGCAGGTTTGCAGTTTCCAATTACCTGAGCGCACATCGCTTAAGCTCGCTTTCAATAAAAACACGTGCTTTTCTGGTCGGTGATTTGGGCTGACAATAATTTCTCCAGAGATGGCACTGATGGCATCGGGTAGTTGAGGAGATTTAAAATGAGCATCTTTGAGGGTCGCGTTAACTGTAATGTTTGCATCGAGTACAGAAGCAATGTCTCCTTTAAAGGATCCTTCAAGGCTACTCATTCCGCCGATTGTCAGGTTGTTTTTAGCCATAATGTCAGGAATCATTTCTGCAATTTTTTCGAGTTGAAAATTCTTCGCGGAAAATGTTATATCAAGAAGTGGTTGCTTAAAATTCTCGACTGAGCCAGTGAAGGTAAGGGGTGTATTAAGAGTAGAAAGTGATAAATCTTCGATGACGGCTTTTTTGTTATCAAAACTGATTCTTCCTTTAATATGATTGATCGAATCAATTTTTGGTAAATGACTGATTGATTCATCAAAGAAATTGAGAAGGCCGCTGTAACTTAAGGGATTGTTTTGATTGTTGAACTCTTGGGTAAGTGTGACTTGAATAGACGGATTGCCTTTAAATTTTTTTCCATCTGTCAGTTCTGCCGTGATATCTTTGAAATTAAAATGTCCGCTTATTTCAAAGCGACCATCTTGCATTTTGATTGCAGCTTTATCGGATATGATGGTGCCGCTTAAATCTTTAAGGGGAAGAAATTCAACCTTTGTCTTCTCTGCCACAAAAGCTGTTTCAATAGCAATGGCATTATTAATGATCGAAACATTCGTATTTTTGGTTTTAAAATTCCCTTCAATTTTCTTATTCTCATCTAAAACGATAAGTGCGTTAGTGACATCAAAATCTCCAACGGCCGTGATGTTTTTATCTTTGATATCCAGACGAAATGGATCCACAAGAATTTCGCCCTGGATACGCTTGTCGTTTACGGTCGTATCAAGTTGTGGAATTGAAATTTTTCCGGTTACACCAATATTTTTTTTGTCATAGGTGATATTCAGATCCGCGGTATCAATAAGACCCGTCCGCAAGGTAAAGCGCTTATCCTTATGAAACAATGCCATATGTTCCGTAACGGGAAGATGTTTAAGCAAGAGGTGAGCTGTTAAATTCTTTGAAGTGAGATTAAATTCGCCATCCAGCTTAATGGGTGTTGAGCCTTGTGGAATATTTCCAGCGAGGGAGAATTTGATAATTTTCTTGATCGTAATACTTAAATGGACAGAAAGGCCGTTAAGATCAATTCGCTTCGGAGGAGAAAGGATAAAATCGTTGTAAGCGATTTGACCATTCTGGATATTAAGAGAGCCAATAATTAAAGGTGGCGTCCCGTTTTTTGTATCGGGTTTTTTGAGGGTGAGCTTTTGGGTGATATCTGAAAAGTTAAAAGAAGTTTCATCGATGCGGGAGATATGAATGATGGGCTCCGTGATCTCAATCGATGGGATAAGGATTGTTCTATTTTTTAACAGGGCCGGAAAGATGATTTGAAAATTAATTTCTTTAATGGATATAAAGGGATGTTCTCGCGCGTCTTTTTCAGCTACGATAATATTTTTAATCTGAAAACCTTTAAGGGGAGAGAATTTAATAGATTCGATCTGTACCGGGCGATTGAGCGTTTCTTGAATTTTGTTGATGACAATTTGTTTAAACTGTGTGGGAAGAAAAACTTTATTAATATAAATTGTCGCACCGATGCCAAGGATGATAAGAATGACGATGAAAACCACTGAGTGTGATAAGCTACCAGTGAAC
>JANPBV010000500.1:0-3543 GCA_031430615.1 Ignavibacteria bacterium
TACCTCCAGTGCCGACTGGCAGCCATGTAGCTCCTAAATCCTGTGAATAGCTTACAACCGTTAATGCTGACCTATAAAACCATGCATTATTACCAAGGCGGTCATCATCCAACCTTACTGCGTTATTGGTGCCATGTGAAAAAATTTGCGTCCAATTACCTGAACCGCCGCCAATTGTTGTGCGGCTAATTCTATCACCGTTGCCCCATCTGCTCACAAGCATATAATTCGGGTTCTCTTCTAAAATACATGCGTCCCCACCATCGTTTCCCGGGATTTGCACACTCCATGTCCCTGGAAAATTCAATGTAGCATTTTTAACTAATACTACTGAATTATCCTGAGTTGCTCCTAAAACCCATAGCTGATTATTTTGAACTGCAATATCAACGTCATAAAGCTGTGCTATAGGCAAATTATTCCCATAACTTGTCCAGTTTAATCCTCCGTTAGATGACCTGTGAACCCCACCATCTGATGTAGCATAAACTTCAGAACCGTCAGATTTCCAAACTACTCTGGTAATATCAGGATGATACTCATCATTTAGAGCATTGATTCCAATCCAGCTTACTCCGTTGTTAGTTGTTAAATTAATACCACCACCTGCAGCAATAATCCAATTGGCATTTACGGGGTTGATCGCTATAGCATTATTATGTCGACCTTGTCCATAATGTAAGGTGGGGTCCGCATTTGTATTCTGCCAGCTTATCCCGCTGTTTTCAGTTTTATAAACACCAACAGTAGGACCATCTGTTACATTAATATAAATTCTATTAGTTGCTGATTGAGCAATTGATATTCTGATATCAAGCATTCTGCCTTGAGGGGCAACCGCATCAAGACCTGTTAGCCGGGTAAAATTTGCACCGCCATTCGTGGATTTCCAAATTCCATTCAGATTGCCATTACCTACAGTAGCCGCATACACATTGAAACCTTCGAAGTCAAAATCAGAAGAAGATATAGCAAGTATCCTTGTCCAGTTAAATCCACCATCAACTGACCTGTAAAAACCTTGTGATGAAGACATGTACCAAATACCCGCAAGACCTGAATACCTTATTTTATAAACATAATCAGGAAATACACCTGTGATTGCCTGAACCCAGCTTGTTCCGTAGTTTGTTGTCACCCATACTCCTTGATTACCGTTACTGCCTGCTCCGCTCCATTCTTCACCGCTGCCAACAACAATTTTATTTGTATTAAGAGGGTCGCTATCAAAAGTGCTTATGCTTAACGGAGGAATATTATCTGTTAAACAAATCGGAGTTGCAGCCCATTTCCATAATCCACCCTGTGAAGTACCTACTAAAGGACCATTTGTATTTTCAAATTTTATTTCCATACATCTGCCGGTATAAGTAAAACCCGGAGTACCGGGTATATCAAAACCAAAAGGACCTACACAGCTCCATAAGTTTGTTGAAACGAAATCAGAGTAATCTTCTTCGGAGGGAGCAGTCATAACTTTTTTCATGGATTCAAAGTAAAGCTCCTGCGGAACTTCGAACTTTTGGTTATATGCGGCTCTCTGTTTGTGTTTCCCGGATTCATTTTCTTCGCTTTCTCCATTTTCGTTTTCAGGAGATTTTTTCTCACTGTATTCATTTTTCAGTTCGGATTTTCCATTTAAGTTTAAATAAAAATATCCGCCAAGGAAAAGCGAAATCAATAAAACAGGAATTAGAATAAATAATGTTTTTTTCATTTAGTAACTCCTTTACTATTTATATTATTTTTGGGTTTGTTTAAGTTTTCTTTTTCAAAAATTTCCCTTAGATAAAGCTTGCATGATTTTGAGATAACTCTCTCTGAATTACTGTTCGTTAAATCCTGCAGATTTTTAATTAAAGCGTGTGTCGCCTGCTTGAGTCTGTACCCTCTTGAAATTTTTAAGTTTTGCTTCATTTTTCATTTTATACGGGCACTTAATCGTGCACATATGCGAAGATACATTGCTCTAGCCGTGCACAGCAAAGAGAAATTTATTACAGTTTAACCCGATTTTTGAATAGAAATAATGTAATAATTGGAAAATTCAATCATTTTCGATATTTTTGTACATAAATTTTAATCTGATATTGAAGGCAAAGGCATTATATATAATAAAATCTCTTTCAAAAAAAGAGAAGAAGCAATTTAAGGATTATCTTAATTGCGGGTATTTTACAAAAAACCCATCATTAACTAACCTATACGATTTACTTTTAATAAATTTAAAAAACGTTGAAGATGATAAATTTACCGAAGAACATCTATATGAAAAAGTTTTCGGCAAAAGAACTTATAGTTACAATTCATTGAAAAACCTTTTGAGTGAACTTAACCGGCACGCCGAAACTTTTATAACAATTAACCGGATTATGGTTGATAATCTGGAAATGAATAAAGCGCTTAATGACGAGTTAATTCATAGAAATCTTTTTACATCATTAAACAGCAATTACTCAAAATCAATTAAACAGCTCGAAAGTCAGGGGAAAAGGAATTACTTATACTATTATTATAAATTTCATTTTGATTCCGCTATGCTGAGAAGTACATACAGCCACAAACCGGAATCTTTTGTTTACCAGGAAAAGCTTAATTCTGTTCTTGATAGTTTTTCAAAATGGTTATGTTTAAATACTTTTGAGTTTTACCAGGGTGTACTGGGCTTAAAAGCCACTCATGATTTTGAGCTTGATGAAAAGAACCGGAATTTCTTTGAGTTAATATCTAAATTTACAAGTGATTCTTTTCCTTCAGAAGAACTTGCTAAAACATATTTATACTATTATGAGATCACTTCAGGGAATATTTCAAATTACCACGAATATAGAAAATCTCTATTAAGCTCCCTCGATAAATTTAATTTCTGGGAGCAGCGCGCATTTTTAATTGTTGCATGCAACTTTACAATTGATAAGATAGAGGAAGGTGAAAGCAAGTATTACGATGATTTTCATGAATATATGGAATTGATGATAGTAAGAAAGTTTGTTTGCACTATAACTGGATATCTATCTGAAAATGCATTTACACTTTCTGTAAAGAATTATTGTAACCAGGGGAAAACAGCAGAAGCAGAAAAGTTTTTCAATAAGCATAAAGAAGAGCTTGTTCCTGAGCTTAAAGAAAGTGTTCAGAATCTTTGCCAGGCAACTATTCTATATTATAAAAAGGAATACAGAAAAGCGCTTACATACTTAAGTAAAATAAAGCACGAATATTACGCACTCACGTTCCAGGTAAACAATCTGAATTTAATTATACTATATGAAACAGGATTTTTTAATAATATTGAAGTTATAATAAACTCATCTCTAAAATACATCAGTTCAAAGAAAGATGCCGCTTTATTTTTAAAAGATCACTACAAATCATTCATATTATTATTTAATAAGGTACTGAAATTGAAACTTGGAGAAACCAGCGATGTATATATGGTTAAAATGGAAATTAATAAAATAGGACGATGCCATTTTAAGAACTGGCTCCTTGAGAAAATTGAAGAATTAGAAAAATAAGTGTTTATTTTATTGTTGTTGGTGA
>JANPBV010000501.1:0-1804 GCA_031430615.1 Ignavibacteria bacterium
GGGTGGTATTTTTTTTACCCGGACTAAACCTGGCGGACAGTTCAAAACCGAGGAAATTTTAAGCAGTACTGCATATTACGCCCATACCGGTTATGCTACTTTTAATAATAAAAATCCATATTTGAGCGAAGTTAAAAATACTACTGAGACCGAAAAGAATTTGTGGGCTTGCTGGGAAAGAAGGGAAGGCAATAATATCAAAATTATTACTTCTGCAAGGAATTATGAATCTAACCTTCCTGATGGATTAAAACATTATTGGGGATCAAATGAACTGCTTACTCTAAATAATATACCTGCTGGGTTTGAGTGTTTTCCAAAAATATTTCTATTCAATTCTTCAGGTGCATTTAAAGTCATTACTTATTTAAAACCAGAGGGCAATTTAAATAAATTAGTTGCACGGTTGTATTTTAATGATAATTTTATCAATGAATATGAACTAATTGCTGCCTCCGATATTCAGGAATATGCCATTGCTTCAATAGCAAATGTTATAGGATGGGAACAATTTTTTAATTTGAATATTGCATTTAGGGTTGGTCAGTCTATTTCATATAAAAGGATAGAAATTGGAAAAAATTTAGGGTTTAACTCTTATTTTGCAAACACTATGGCAAATGAACCGAATATATCGCTTGATAACTCCCGCTGGAGGGCATCGCTTGATATATCTCTGAAAAATGTATCAAATAGTACTAGCAGCTTTAATATGCAGCCGATAATTACTTATCAGGGCAGGTATGATGTTACTGTAATGATAGAAAACGAAGATGGTCCGCCGATTGAACAGGCTGGAACTTACTATCCTATTTATGTCAAAGAAAGATTATCAGGAGGTAACTGGAGTTCTTCTAATATCTCTTATAACGGCGGTTTAGATATAGTACAATTTACTCCAAATATAGAAGGCTCAAAACAGATGAATTCCTGTATCCTTGAATATGCAAGAGGTTCATCGGCACCATATACATTTTATAAAGTTGTGCCAAGATGGAATGGTGCTTTAAACAGTGGGTATGCCTGTGTTCCAACTACTAATTCAGGAACAGATGCGAAATTTGTTAAAGGTGGTCTAATTAATAACGGTTCAACATCACATAAGTTAATGACTCTGAGTTTACCCGAAAATGGTGTTTATACGGTCGGTTCTCAGAATTTTACGATAACTAATGGTATTCAAGGTGATGATAATTTTGATGCAGTAAGCGGGATAGTTGAAGATAATGATGTAAAGTATTCTTTCAATCTTGGAAATATTATGGTTAACTACAATAACATAGGATTTTCAAGTGATATTGATACTGCTATTGATAATTCAGGTGATCTTAATAGCAATATGGTGTCAAAAGCATTTTCACTGAATGAAAACGATACACTTATAATTGGCAGGAATGCTAATTATATGCTTGAAGACCCCAATGGTATTTTTACTGAGATAGAATACTGGGTAAAGCTGATAAACAAAAGCACAAACTTGGTGCACAGGCTCTTAGCGCATGATACACTGCATATTACTGATTCGCTGCAAATTGAGTACCTTGAAGGATACATTATAAGGAATATTCCAAATGGCAATGATAGCTTTTTTGTTCAGCTTGAAATAGATACAGTTGATGGAAATTTTGGTATTGGCGGCGGAATAGGTGGGGACGGCACAATTGGCGGAGATAATATTCATGGTAAGAGAAAAATATACTGGGAAAATGAAAAAATTTCCAACGGAAATAATAACATTCCTGCAACTTTCAATTTGTATCAAAACTTCCCAAATCCGTTTAATCCTGTAACTGTAATTAAATAC
>JANPBV010000502.1:0-1912 GCA_031430615.1 Ignavibacteria bacterium
GTTATACTTATAAATAATCCAGTCTGAATAATCGGATGTACCTATAAAAATATTTCCGTCACGATCAACTGATGATTTTACATATGCTTTATCGGATAAATTTTCCTGTTTAGACCAGATTAACTGTCCTTCCGGTGAATATTTAGTAACAATGATACCGCTACCGATTGTGCCGCCATAAAAAAATCCGGCAGTAATAATATTGCCGCATGAATCAAATGACATGCTTTCAACGCCTGCTCTTCCATTATTTACAGAATAGAATCTTTCCCAGCTTAAATTAAGCTGCGAATATGCTGTAATAATCAGTAATTGTAACAAAAATGCTATTTTAAATAAGTAATTCACAATTAAATATAATCAATAATTGCAGTGAAATCAATATGATAGTAATTCATCCCCAGTTCTCAGTCAATTCAAATAAAATCTCTCGTTCCCTCCAAAGGAGTCCTTTGGACAACCTCCGGTTTTTTCCCTCGTTCCCAAACTCCAGTTTGGGAACGTTTTTTTTGACTTTCATGGATTGCATTCCTGTCTGTTTCAACAGAAACTGCGCTTGCCAGGCTTTGACGTGGTTGATGCATGCATTGACATAGTCAATACACTCCAAGAAAAGCAAAAAAGAAATCTCACTATTTCACCATATCATATCTTAACTACTCACCCACTCAACTACTTCACCACTTCGCAGCAAGCCAGCTTTCGTAAATCTTTATCTGCAAATCACTTGGGAATTCGGTTTTACTTAATTGATAATTTGAAAGCTTAATTTCTTCAAGACTAAGCTTAACTTCACTCAATTTATTATTCCTGAATATTGTGAAATTTACCTTATCACCTGTTTTAAGCTCTTTGATCAGCTTTTCAATTTCTTCATAACTTAAACGAATGCCGTCACACGCAATAATCTCATCCCCTGAGAGCATTCCGGCTTTTTCTGCTGAAGATCCCGGAATCACCTGCTCAACGATTATTTTGTTTTCCTGTTTCCTGCATAATAATCCAACAATGGGTGTAATAACTGAATCACTATGCGTCAGCTCGAGTCCGGCAAACTTCAAATATTTTTCCCAATCAATAGGCACTACACCGTAAACATATTCATCAAAAAATTGCTTTAATTTCTTACCCGCAAATTTTTCACATGCTTTCCTGAAATCATCGTTTGTATAACCTTTCTTATCCAGCGGAAATTTTTTGAACATATATCTGAATATATCATCGAGCGAATATTCATTCTTTGATGAATTTCTGATCTCCATATCAAGCACAAGAGAAACATACGAGCCTTTTGAGTAATAATCTGATTCTGAGTTATATGAATTTTGCGATCTCTTCCAGAACTTAACCCATGCGTCAAAGCTTGACTCCACCACCGATTGGATTTTATTCCCGGGTCTGCGTCTTTCATCATCAGCCCCTTTGGTAATTTCATTGTAGAATTCATCAACACTCATTTGTCCGGTTCTTATCAGCATTAAACCGTCATAATAACTTGTGCCGCCTTCTGCTATCCAAAGCTCTGATGTATAGTTTTCCTTAGTAAAGTCATAAGGAGTAATTCCTTTTGGCTTAAGCTGCTTAACATTCCACGTATGGAAAAACTCATGAGAGATAAGCCTGAGGAATGCTTTATAACCTGCCTCAGTATCAAAAGCCTGCGGCTTAACTCCAACTACTGTGGAATTAATATGCTCAGTTCCACCGCCGCTTTCGGGTGTGCAATGTACTATGAAAGTATAATTATCATACGGCACACTACCCCAGAATGCATAATTCTTTTTTATGATTGTGGTAAAATCATTAATAAGTTTTTGCTTATCATAAATAGCCTTCCCAAAAAAGCTGATGGTATGTTTTTTGCCTTCAACATCAAAATCAAGATCAGTTTGGTTGCCTATTTCCAAAGGGC
>JANPBV010000503.1:0-2780 GCA_031430615.1 Ignavibacteria bacterium
CAGTAATTACTGGCAGTGGGATGGCAATATGGTATGGAAAAATCAGGTGCCAATTGAAATTGTTGAGATATTCGAAAAACACGGATTCATATGGGGTGGCAAATGGTATCATTACGATACCATGCATTTTGAATACAGACCGGAGCTGCTGGCGGAGTAGGGATTTCTCAGTGTCGGGACGAAAGTCCCGACAACACTTCTAATTATTTTTTTCTGTAATGTCCGATCACCGAGCGGATATTTTTATTTTAATTCCCTTCCAAAAATCCAAGGAATTTCCTTTTTGCTACAGGTAATATTGTTTGTATATATGAAAAGTTAAGCTCAGTATCGAGCATATATATTATCCGGTTCAGGAAATCATCTAAATAGATCTGGTCCCTTAATACTTCATTTGGAATAGTTATCAGCCTCATTTCGCGGTTACCTACTTCCTTTGTCTTTAAAACCTTATACAGATTCCTGCTGTACTTCATTATCCTGAGCAATCTTTCTTTGTTATCCGGCAGTATGAAATATCCTTCGGTATTGTAAATTGTTTTAATGCCTATTGGTTCTATTGTAATGCTCTCATCAACAAAATCATATATAGCTTTTCCCTGCTCCATCACACGGTTCAGATGTGCAAGTGCCCAGTGCATTAACTCAAAGCTGTTTTCAAGCTCATTGTTTATGAGCATCATCTTCTCATCCATTTCCTGCTCGCTAATGGCATCAGTATATTCCTTGTTGAATATCCTGTTGTGGTTCTTCATAATATCAGCAAGCTGCATGTAAATATTTATTAGCATTTGGTAAGTGGGGTAAAGCCTGGTATCGTTTAGCTCCTTTTCGCAAAGCTGGAACTTATTCAGCAGACGGTATTTGGAACTTTCAAGATCATTAACACCGGTAAAATCTTTTAAAGTAATCTCAATCATTTTGTTATCCATATTAGTAATATTTAATTAACAAAAAAATGTTGACTGCCTGTAAATTTGTTACCTGTATATATTCTTACCGTAATTTTAGCAATGTTTTTAACATTTGTCAAGGGGATAATGTGACTTTAGTTATTTATTATTATTTGAGAAATATATGGGTATAATATTGATTTGAACCTGACCCAAATTAAGACTATATTTGGGTCAATTAATAATTTGTATAGATATGAAATACAGTGAACAAATAAAACCAATAAGTTACCTTAAAGCTCATGCCTCAGAAATAATAGATGATGCATTTGAGAACGGTAACACATATATCATCACACAAAACGGTGAAGCTAAACTTGCATTAATGGATATTAAAGAATACCAAAAACTTATGGATAAACTGGCCTTCCATAAAATAATATCTATTGCTGAAAATGATATAGCCGAAGGCAGAACGGTGCCTATGAAAAAAGCATTTGAAGAGCTGGATATTAAAATAGCTCAACTGAAAAAACAATGGAATACAAAGTAGAACTGACAAAAACAGCTATTGATGATTTGTTTGATATTTACTTTTATGTGGCTATGAATAGTTCTTTTGAAATGGCTGAAAAACTGGATAATCGTCTAAGAGCAAAATGTGAATCATTAAATAAGATGCCAATAAGGGGCAGCAGAATTAAAGAAATTTATGATGAAAGACCTGAACTAATGCAAATTATCTGCAATCCATATAATATAATTTATAAATTGGAACGTAAAGTGGTATATGTTTTAGCGATTATTGATGGAAGAAGAAACTTACAGGAAGAGTTAAAAAACAGGATATTAAGATAAAGAATTCCTTCCAATCCATCCCCCCAACCTTTCAGCCACTTTCTTCCCTGCCCGCTTTTCGAACTCCTCAAAATTAATTTTCACCATTTCTTTAATGTTTTCAACCGAGCCGAACTCTTTCAGCAATTTCTGAGCCGTAGCTTTCCCAATGCCTTTTATATCTTCCAGCTCGCTTCTTAAGGTTCGTTTATCACGCAGTGAGCGGTGGAAAGTTATCGCGAATCTGTGCGCTTCATCCCGCACTCTTTGCAGCAGCTTAATTCCGCTCGAGGTTTTGGGTATTGACTGGGCATCACTTGCCCCCGGCAGAAATACTTCTTCAAGTCTTTTTGCAAGACCTATAATGTTCAGCTCACTTAACCCGATATCATTTAATACCTTTACCGCGCTTGAAAGCTGCCCTTTACCGCCATCAATAACTATTAAGTCGGGGAATGAATCAAAGCTGAGATCCGGAGTGATTACCTCATCCCCCGCCCCCTTCTCCTGAGAGGAGAAGGGGGGTCTAATACTTTGAGATATTCCATCATCCAATAATTTCGGGTTTTTGTCCCCCTCTCCTACATGGAGAGAATTTACGAGTGAGGTCAACGGATTAATTTCAGCTTTATCAAGACTCCCAGGGTTATTGCTCCCCTCTCCTTCCAGGAGAGGAGCTGGGTTTATAACCTTGTAAAGGGGTGAGGTCAAGAAGGCTTTAATTTTTCCAAGAACTTTATCCAAAGAATTCATAACTTCATCATTAGTAAATCTCAAAAATCTGTACCCAATATTCTCGAGCTCTGTCTGTCTATTTATATCATATTCTTTATTTTCTTCTATATCGTGGATACTTCCATCAACTTCAACAATCAGGTGTTTTTCCTCACAATAAAAATCAACGACATAATACCCAATAGGATGTTGTCTTCTGAATTTGAAATTACCAGATTTTCTATTCCTCAGAACATCCCATAATTTCTTTTCAGAGGGTGTTTCTTTCTTTCTTAATGCCCTGGCTTTTTCAGTTTGATAGGTGATGTCAGGCTT
>JANPBV010000504.1:0-2854 GCA_031430615.1 Ignavibacteria bacterium
ATTCTTTTGTTTTTTTATGGTGTAAATATTTGCTTTCCTGTAAATATGTATTATATTTGTCATAGTTCATTACATCGTTTTATTTTTGGAACTGTATATACATAAATATTTTTTTACTTTATAGAAAGGAGATATCTTAAAATGACTCCACCATGGTATTAGTGGTTTATTTGTTCATTTTTAAATTAATTTTATTCCCAAACATTAATAGGAGAACTTTTATTATGAAAAACAAATTGTTTATGACAGAATCAGATAGTAGTTTTTTTAAGAATTATTTTCCAACCATAATTGTAATGATATTTATTGTCGGTTTAGCAGTTGGTTTTGCCGGAGGTTCTGAAACAAGTAATGCCGATTCATGTAAACAACAAATTTGTGTGAAAGATGGAAACAATAATCCGGTTGTAAACAGGCTTGTTACTGTAAAAAATTCAAGCGGTGTTGTAGTAGCAACATGGTACACAGGTATCGATGGATGTTTTCCTCCTCCTGGTTTACCCAATTTTAATACAGGGGAAAACCACACCATAACAGTCTGTTGTGCTGAATGTCCAACTAATCCTGTTAATTTTACAGCCTGTGCAAGTAGCACTATTACTGTAACAGCATGTGATTAATATGAATTAATTATTTTTCAAACCCGCTTAGAAATAAGCGGGTTTTTTTGTTGATTCTCCTTACAAATTGATTAATTTTCAATAGAATTGATAATTTTATAGCGTTATTCGTTAACCAATACCCTTATTGCATTACCCCAAATTAATACCTATTTTAAGCTAACTGAAATTTTATAATTCAAGTTTCCAAGGGGGGAAATCATGATTAAAAACATTTCAATTCTAATTATTACGATGTCAATTACAGCTTATACACAGATATATCAGCCAAATCAGTGGTGCGGTAACTTCCCGGTAATGCCCGGGACAGGTACAATATGGGGACATGCATCTGTAGTATCAGGTGATACAATATATGTTGCAGGGGGTTCATCGACGGGAACGCCATCATCAATATTCTATAAATATTCAATAAGCGGAAATACATGGACAACAGGCGCAGGTACACCGGTTCCAAAAACCGGAGGTGATCTTGTTGCATGCAGGAATAAAATTTATTACATAGGCGGCGGAAATACCGCAATTGCAACAGGAACACCTGAAACTTTCGTGTATAATGTTTCAAATGGTTCGTGGAGTGTGCTTACTGATATACCAACACCTGTAACAGGTAATGTTGCTGAATGCTATAATGACAGCCTGATATACTGTATGCTTGGCGGGTGGAACACATACGAAACATTGATACAGGTTTATAATGTAAATACAAATTCATGGGCGCAGGCAACGCAAATATCTTCAGGTAACGGCAGGAGAAGCTTTGCCGGCGGAATACTTGGGAATAAATTATTTGTATGCGCGGGATTTTCAAGTACTTTCAGGAATGATTTCTGGATTGGTACAATAAATCCGGCAAATCCATTGCAAATAACATGGGTGCAAAAACCGAATATTTCAGTCCCTACAAGCAGGCCAGGCGGTACGGCAATCATGGGAAAATTTTATGTTGTAATGGGTGAAATAAGTGGTGGAGCAGGGAATGATTCAGTAGCTATTTGGGATACTACAACAGCAGCATGGATATACAGAGACGGCAAGCCAATAAGGACGAATAATCTTTACGGAGCTATATCAGCAAGCATAACGTATTGCAACAACCGCCCCGGTGTAAAGATATGGTGCGCAGGTGGTTCAATACAGGGTCAAACCACAAGACCGCTTGATGTATTTGCCGATACATGCCTGTTGAATTGCACAGGTCCATTAACAGGGATGGGGAACAACCAGATACATGTTGAATATAAGTTGATGCAAAATTATCCAAACCCGTTTAACCCGCAAACAAAGATAGTATTTCAGATACCATCATCGGAAAATGTAAAGATAACCGTGACAGATATTTTAGGCAGAGAAGTAGAGGAGCTTACAAATGAGTATTTAAATGCAGGATTACATGAAGTAGTATTTGACGGAAGTAATTTTGCAAGCGGAGTATATTTCTATAATATTGCTTCCGGTAGTTATTCTGATTCTAAAAAGATGTTGATGATAAAATAGTGATAGCTATTTTATCAGAAATCCCGATTCATCGGGAGTTTTTTAAAATAAAATCATCGAAATGTTAGAAAAGCAGAATACTACCGTAAATACGTTATTGTTACACCTAAATCTGGTAATTAAATTAGAGTAATTATTTAAAGGGAGTATTCTTAGATATGAAATTAATTATTACATATTTTGCTTTTCTGATGAATTTCTCAATAATCTGGGCGCAAAACCCTGATTATGATGAAAATTTTACGCAAGGAAGTACTTATGTGCCAACATCATCATACATGTTATCAGGAAATTGGGCAATATTACCTAATTCTCCAAATTCAGTTTCCAGAAGCTGTTGCGCGTATATTGAAATTTCAGGGGTTCCCTATATATATCAATTCGGAGGTGGAAACTCTTCTTCTGATCTAAAAAGAGTTGCAAGGTTAAATTTAGTAACAAATACCTGGCAGAATAATTATTCAACAATGCCGAAAGAGATATCCTCAGGAACAGCAATACCTGTTAATGGAGGTACTGAGATTTACGTTTTTGGCGGGAATATTTCACCGGGCACATTAGGAAAAACCCTTAAGTATAATGTCTTAACAAATACATGGCAAACAAAAGCAGATATGCCAACTGCGATAACGGATGCTCTTGTAGTAAAGTACAGTGAGTCTCTTATAATTGTATTAGGCGGTGGTGACGGTTATTTTGGTACTAATTCTTTAAAGACAAATAAAGTTCAGGTTTAT
>JANPBV010000505.1:0-18043 GCA_031430615.1 Ignavibacteria bacterium
GGCTCAAGCTCAGCCACGGGAGTTATTGTGCCAATTCTGCCTACCTGCAGAGTAATATCTTTTAGCTTTGTTACAGCCTGCTTGGCTTTGAATTTATATGCGATTGCCCACCTTGGACTCTTTGCAATAGCGCCAATTTTACTCTGCTGCTCAAGTGAATCAACCTTAATTACAACTCCGTCAATTTCATACGGCAGGCAGTCGCGTTTACCTTCTATATCTTCACAGAAGGCTTTTACTTCTTCAATATTGCTGACAATTTTAGTGTAATCGTTTATGGGAAATTTGAGTGACCTCATGAAATCAAGGTTACCTGAATGTGTTTTTTGCTTCTTTTGTTCTGCGTCATTTATATACCGCATAAAATAGCAGTACATGTTCAGTCTTCTCGATGCAACTTCACGTGAATCTTTAAGCTTTAAGCTTCCTGCGGCAGTATTGCGTGGATTTGCATACCTCGGATTACCTTCTGCTTCCTGCTCTTCATTTATCCGGTTGAAATCCCTCAGCATAAAGAACACCTCACCGCGTACTTCAAGATCAATTTTTTTATCAAGCTGTAAAGGAATTGCGCGAACAGTTTTAAGATTTGTTGTAATATTATCACCTCTAACACCATCACCACGTGTTGCGCCTTGAACAAAGAGTCCATTACGGTACGTTAGAGATACAGCAATACCATCAAACTTAAGCTCGCAGACATATTTATATTTCTCACCTTTGAGCAGGTTATTAATTCTCTTATCAAACTCATCCAGATCGTTTTCATCATATGAATTAGAAAGCGAGAGCATAGGTACATCGTGAATTACTGTTGGAAATTGATTGGATAGGTCACTGCCCACACGCTGAGTTGGTGAGTCAGGGGTTTTAAGTTCAGGGTATTTTAACTCAAGCTCCTGTAGCTCCTTCATCTTCATATCATAGGTAAAGTCATTAATATCGGGTTTTGCAAGTATATAGTACTTATAATCAGCATCAAGAAGCTCCTTTTTTAGCTTCTTTGCAATATCAGATATTTTTTTATCTATTGGCATACCAGGTTTTGCTGTGAGTTTTTCATAGCATCCCGCAAGTGTTACTGCTGCTGAATGCCTGCTTTAGTAATTATGAGATTTTTAATGGAGGAGCCGAGGGTAATGTTCGCTTTCTTAAGGTATTTGCCGTTAAGGTATAGTTCAAAATTCTGACCTGTGTTTGCGCTGAAACGGAATTTTTCTTTTGCCATAAATACAAGAGAATCCTTAGCTGCTATTGTTGCGTCATACGGACTTGATTCATCATCAACATAAACTTTAATCTTGATATCCTTAATCGCTTTTACCATAAAAGTAAGTGAATCCAGCGCGCCAATTGTTTTTAATGAATCTTTTATTCTGGTTGAATCAATCTTATTAGATATCCTGTTCTCATATTCGCTTGATATCTCATTAAAGCTCTTTGGCTTAACGTCACTTTTCTTTTCGCCGTTATGGTTCAGATAATCTATAAGAAAATAAATTCCAACACCAATTGCAACTAATAAAAGTCCGAGAAGTATTTTTTGCGTTAATGATCTGTTTGAAAATTCAGATGAGGTTCTATTTTCATCAGGTTTAGCTTTCATGTAATCAGGCTTATCATCATCAAGGCTTTTGGAATACACAGGTTCAGATATTTTTTCCTCTTTATTTTTGACAGGATTATCAAGTACAGATATGCGAAGTTTGGAATCAGGGGTACTGATATCTTTATTTTCTTCCGATGCAAATTTTCTACGGGAATAAAATCCTGCTTTTGCTTTATCGTAATCGTTTAATATCTGGTTTTCATTTTCATTAAGGGTTCTTGCATAAGCTTTAATGAACGAGCGGATGTATGTTTCCGGCTGGAAATCGAAAACGCCGTTTTCAAGCAACTGAAGGAATTTCGTATTAATTCTGCTATCAGCCGAAATTTCAGCGATTGAAATTCCTTTAAGCTCACGCAGTTTTTTTAGATCCTGGCCAAATTCCTTAAGCATTCATTTTCCGATGGAGGTTAAAAATTATCAATTTCGTAAAAATAACCCAACTTTTTTTTAATTTCAATTGATTAATTGATATAATGGCAGCTTTTTGAAAATAATTTCTCTTAATTTCAGGAAGGAATTCTTTTTCACAGCAAAACCCTGTATCACGGTATGGTCACTCTTTAGTTACTTTAAACTATATAAATTTGAAAACAAAAAAAGAACCGGGATTTAACAAATAGTCGTCTTCAATATAAGAAATATAAATACTTTGAATAACTTCTTAAAAACTGGTATATTTGTTGATTAATGCTTAATTTTTATAGATTACCGCAGGATTATTTGAAGTTTCAAGGGGCTGATAGGCTTGACCTCATAAACAGGCTTTCAACCAATGAAGTTAAATCCCTTGGAAAATTTCACTGGATAAAGACCGTACTGACATCCGATAAGGGAAGGTTTATTGACCTGCTGAGATTATACAATTTTGGTTATTTTGTTTTTGCAGCATGCTCAATCAATAATGCCGCGAATGTTCTTTCTCATCTTGATAAATATACTATTATGGATGATTTCACTCCGGCTAATATGAGCAGAACTCATGAAACTATCCTCTTCTATGGTGAAAATGTTCAGGGATTTTTTAAAAAAATCAGCGGACTTGATATTACAGGCTTAGCGGAAAATGATTTTTTGATCACAACCGAGCATGACGCTATCATTGCAAATAATGATGATGCATTTGGCGGCCTACTGTTTATTTACTCTATGAATGATAAAGAGTATTGGAACAGCTTAATTTTTTCATCGGGCAATATTAAAGAATTCAGCCTCAGTGAAATTACTGATGATGTTTATGAAGTAAAAAGAATTGAGCTTAGTATTCCGAAATTTGGAAATGAAATATCGGAGTTAACAAATCCGCTTGAGTGCGGATTAAATAAGTATGTTAGTTTCACAAAAGGGTGTTACATCGGGCAGGAAGTTATTGCGAGGCTTGATGCATATGATAAGATAAGCAAGCATATAGTAGGTTTTAAACTTGATAATAACCGGAGCATATTAATTAAAGAGCAATACAAGATAACAAAAGATGGCAAAGAATGCGGCTTTGTAACTAGTGCGGCACAGTCAGAAACATTTGGAAGCATTGGAATGGGATTTGTAAAAACAATTTTTTTAGATTACGATAAAAAGTATAAGATTAAATATAATGAAAGTGAGCTTGAGTGCAGTTTAGTAAAGCTCCCTTTTACAACACATAATATTTAACCAACACAAAATATATAACAGCAGGAGAATATAGAAATGGCAGTAAATATTAAAGAGCTACTGGGAAATGATGCATCTTTATTAGAGCATAAATGTACCACCATAGCAAAGGAAGATCTTCATTTACCGGGACCTGATTTTGTTGACCGCATCTGGAAAGATTCCGACCGCTCATCACAGGTTTTAAGAAATATGCAGGCAATGTTTGGCAATGGCAGACTTAAAGGGACAGGTTATTTATCAATACTTCCTGTTGATCAGGGCATTGAGCACTCAGCAGGCGCATCCTTTTCACCGAATCCAATTTACTTCGACCCCGAAAACATCGTAAAACTTGCAATTGAAGGCGAGTGTAATGCGGTTGCTTCAACACTTGGTGTACTTGGCGCAGTTTCAAGGAAATACGCTCACAAAATACCATTTATAACAAAGATCAATCATAACGAATTTTTATCTTACCCCAATAAATACGACCAGATAATGTTTGCGAATGTTGGGCAGGCATATGATATGGGCGCTGCGGCTGTTGGAGCGACAATTTATTTTGGTTCAGATGAATCAGCCCGCCAGATACAGGAAGTTTCTGAAGCATTCCAGTATGCGCATGAATTTGGTATGGCAACAATATTATGGTGCTACTTAAGGAATTCCGCATTCAACGTTAAAGGCGATAAAGATTACCATGTATCAGCCGATCTAACCGGACAGGCTAATCATTTAGGCGTAACAATTCAGGCTGATATCATAAAGCAGAAGCTTCCCGAAAATAACGGCGGTTATAATGCTTTAAAGTTCGGTAAAACAAGCAAGCTTGTATATGAGAAGCTCTCATCAGATAACCCGATTGACTTAACCCGTTACCAGGTAGCAAACTGCTACATGGGCAGATGCGGCTTGATAAATTCAGGCGGCGCATCAACAGGAAAGGATGAATCAGACTTAAAAGAAGCGGTTAAAACAGCCGTCATAAACAAACGCGCAGGCGGAATGGGGTTAATATCAGGAAGGAAAGCTTTCCAGAAACCCATGAAAGATGGCGTTGAGCTTTTACACGCTATCCAGGATGTATATTCTGATAAAAATGTAACTATAGCATAAAACATAAAGATCTATTTATAAACAATAATAATAAAATGAACAAAAAATTAAAAGTAGTTGCCCTGAAACACAGGAAAAAAAAGGCTAAAGCAAAAGCAAAGATAAAAGAATCAAAAGCTAAAGCAACAAAGAAATAATGAAAAATGTTATGCTGCTGGTGTTTATAACACTGGCAGCTACTTTTACACCCATATTTGCCAAGCTCACAGTAGCTGAAATATCACCATTATCATTAGGCTTCCTCCGGTTCGGCTTTGCAGCCATTTTATTTTTCATTACGCTTAAACTAAGGAAACTGGACCTTAAGTTCGAAAGAAAAGATTACCCAAGGCTTATTCTTCTTGCATTATTATGTATTCCGCTTAACCAGTTCTTTTTCTTATCCGGCATAAAATTGTCATATGCGTCGCACAGCGGTATAATATATTCTCTCAACCCGGTGTATGCGTATGTTATTGCGGTGTTCTTTAGATATGAAAAATTCCAATATTCCAAACTGCTTTCAATACTACTTACTGTAGTGGGAATTTTCTTCATCTTCTATGAAGGGTTTACTTCAACAAGTGTGAACAATGAAGTTTTAAAAGGTGATATTCTCCTCCTCTTTGCGGTATTTACATTTTCAATGTATCTTACACTTGGCAGGAACATTATAGGCAAGTATGGGGCGCTTAAGGTATCAACATTTGTTTTCCTGCTTGGCAGCGTATTTTATATTCCGCTCTTTATATATGACCTGCCTAACTTTACACTGGTTAATTTAACATATAAAGGGATAATAGGATTTATTTACCTCAGCGTTGTAGTAGCTTACCTGGCTTATTTCGTCTGGTATTACGCGCTAAAGAACATTGCTGTCAGCAGGCTTACAACACTCTCAAATATTTCTCCACTGCTTACGGTTTTATTTTCTATTATATTTCTCTCAGAGCATATTTCAGTATTCTTCATAATCGGGTCAATAATAACGCTCTTAGGTGTATTTATTATGCACCGCGTGAGCATAGATATATCATAAAAATTGAAAAATAAAAATCTCAACATAGGCTTAACAGGCATCGGGCATCTTGGTAAAATTCACTGCAGGCTGATAAGCGAAATTGCCGCTAAAGATAATCGCTTTACATTCAAAGGAGTGTATGATAGCGATAAAACCATCACAGAAACCATTAGCTTGGAGCATAATGTGAAAGGATACAGCGCATTTGATGAAATGCTGGATGAAATTGATACGCTTGTGATAGTAACACCTACCTCAACTCATTTTGAAATTGCTAAAAAAGCTCTTGAAAAGAATATCAACATATTTATAGAAAAACCTGTGACAAGTTCACTTAATGAAGCTGAAATGTTAATAGAGCAATCAATTGGCAAGAGTGTAAAGATACAGGTTGGGCATGTTGAGAGGTTTAACCCGGCGCTTGTTGCTCTTGAAAAGTTTGAATTGAATCCGAAGTTCATTGAATCTCATAGACTCTCCCAATTCAATCCAAGGGGCACAGATGTATCTGTAATTCAGGATTTGATGATACACGATATTGATATTATCCTGCATCTGGCTAAATCACCCGTAGTAAAAATTGATGCAAATGGTGTTGCAGTGATTTCCGATGAAATTGATATTGCCAATGCGCGCTTAACCCTTGAAAACGGATGCGTTGCGAATTTGACATCAAGCAGGATATCACTGAAGAAAATGCGTAAGATGAGGATATTCCAGAATAACGCATATATTTCAGTTGATTTCCTTAACAATAAATCAGAAGTATTCAGGCTTACAGATAAAAATACACCGAGTGAAGGAATGTCATACGATATTTCAGACACCAAAAAAATTGTATATGAAGAGCCTAAGCCTGAAAACCCGGAAAATATAAATCCGATTAAAAATGAGCTTGAATCATTTTTCGAAAGCATAATAAATGATACTCCGGTAAAGGTAACACTTGCAGCCGGGAAAGAAGCCGTTGAAGTAGCCGATAAGATAATTAATATAATAAAGCAGGGTTAAAGAATTATAAAAGTTGATAGATTTCGTAAATTCAAATAAGATAATCAGTAAAATAGCCGGTATTGCCGTAAAGAGTAATACTGAGGCTTACCTTGTTGGCGGTTATGTACGTGATAAACTGCTAGGGATGGAAAAGACTGATATTGATATATCTGTCATAGGTGATTCAATTAAATTTGCTGAGTTAATTGCAAAGGAGTTTTCAACTACACTTACAGCAGTTTACAAAAAGTTTGGTACTGCAATGCTTGATATTGAAGGAACAAAGATAGAGTTTGTTTCAGCAAGAAAAGAAAGCTACCGGAGTAATTCACGTAAACCTGATGTTGAGCTAGCCGAACTTAAGGATGACCTTCAAAGAAGGGATTTCACAGTAAATGCGCTTGCTGTATCATTGAACAACCCAAAGAATGAAATAATAGATTATTTTGGCGGACTTGATGACTTAAAGGATAAAATCCTAAGGACACCGCTTGACCCGCTTTCCACGTTTAACGATGACCCTCTAAGAATGATGAGAGCATGCAGGTTTGCCTCGCAGCTTGGATTTGAAATAGCCGGTGATACTTTCCACGCCATGAAGCAAATGAAGGAAAGGTTGAAAATTAAGAAGGGTGAAGATACAGTAGTTTCACAGGAACGTATTACGGATGAATTCCTTAAAATCCTTTCATCACCTAAACCATCAATCGGACTTAAACTTCTTTTCAAATCAGGCATAATGGAAATAATTTTCCCTGAAGTGCATAACCTTGAGGGTATCGACCAGCGGAAGGATTTCCATCACAAGGATGTTTTCTATCACACCTTACAGGTAATTGATAACATTTCACCCAATACAGATAACATTTGGCTGCGTTTTACAGCATTAATGCATGATATAGCTAAACCGCCAACAAAGAAGTTTGTTGAGGGTACTGGTTGGACATTTCACGGTCACGAAGATTTAGGAGCAAGATGGCAGAAGAAAATATTTACGCGATTAAAGCTGCCGTTTGATAAACTGCTGTATGTTGAAAAGCTTGTGAAGCTTCATTTAAGACCAATAGCGCTGGCTAATGAGAATGTGACTGATTCCGCAGTGCGCAGGCTGATATATGAAGCAGGCGATGATATAGAAGACCTGTTTAAGCTTTGCAGGGCTGATATTACCTCTAAGGATCCAACAAAGGTGAAGAAATACCTTGAAAATTTTGCTAATGTTGAAAAGAAAGTTGCCGAAGTTGAAGAGCGCGATAATATCCGCAACTTCCAGTCACCTGTAAAAGGCGAAGAAATTATGAAGATTTGTAATTTACAGCCTTCAAAAGCTGTCGGCGTTTTAAAAACTGCAATAGAAGAAGCAATACTTGATGGAATAATACCTAATGAATATGATGCAGCATTGGAATATCTTTATAAGATAAAAGACGAAGTTTTACAGAAACAAAAGAAATAATCCTTGACTCAATAAAATTTTTGCGAACGTAGTGAAGCAATCTCATGTATAAGCCAAGAGATTGCTTCGTCGCTTTCGCTCCTCGCAAACAAGTTTTTGTGAGCGAAGCGCGGTAATCCCATAAGAATTAATGGATCCTTCCTTCCTCCCACTTCGTGGGATTAAGGCGTAGCGCTGCGCTCAGTATTTATTATCCCCTCGGATGAAACTGCTTATGCACCTGTTTCAGATAACTAATGTCAACGTGAGTGTATATTTGTGTTGTGCTTATATCAGCGTGACCAAGCATTTCCTGTATTGAGCGCAGGTCAGCGCCGCCTTCTAGTAAATGGGTGGCAAATGAATGTCTGAATATATGAGGGTGAATTTTTTTTTGAATTTTTGCCATTTTAGAATATTTATTTATTATATCCCAAATAGCCATTCGCGAAAGTTTCCTCCCCCGCCAGTTAAGGAATAAATAATCCTCAGAATATGGCTTGGCAAGTGTGCTGCGTGACCTTTCTGTATATAACTTTACCCATTCAAGCGATGATGCGGCAACAGGTACAATTCTTTCCTTTGAGCCTTTCCCAATAACACGAACAACTTCATCACTGTATAGAATATTCGAGGTTTTTATTGTCAATACTTCACTTACTCTTAAACCACAGGCGTACATAAGCTCTACTATGGTTTTATCACGCAAACCCAATGGAGTATTTACATCCGGCTGGCTTAGTATCATATCAATTTCTTCAACTGTCAGAACATCAGGAAGTATTCTGCTGAGTTTTGGCGAATCAAAAAATTCCAGGGGGTTTAATTTTATGTTATAATTTTTGGAATCTATCAGGAATTCAAACAATTGTCTGAGTGAAGTCATCATTCTTGCAGTTGAAGATGCCTTATACTCCATCTTTAGCGCAGCAAGATATTTTTCAATGTGATCTTCTATTACGTCTTCAAACCCCGCTACATTCAATTCATCAAGAAAATCTTTGAATTTTTCGAGATCAAATTCGTATGAATTAATAGTGTTTTGGGAAAGCGATTTTTCAAGCTCAAGGTATAATAAAAAAGCTCTTATTTGCAAAACTTTTTGGTCTTTACCTGATGAATTAATTTTCTTCATCTGCATTTTCCGGATACTTTATCCTGTGGTGATGAATGCCAACTATTGTCTTTAGGAAACTTTGTTTAATATTGATAAGGTCTTTCAATGTAAGGTCGCATTCATCAAGTTCGCCATCAAGAAATCTTGCGCGGATAATTTCGCTTATTTGGGTTTCAAGTTTTGCTGGTGTAGGATCATCAATTGAGCGCGTTGCAGCTTCTACAGAATCAGCCAGCATTACAATACCGGTTTCCTTGGTCTGCGGTTTGGGTCCCGGGTACCTGTATATATACTCATGGGTTGTATCAATTTCGCCTTCTTCTGTCCTTGCTTTCTCATAGAAATAAGAAACAAGGTTTGTTCCATGATGCATTGGTATAAAATCAATAATTTCCTTCGGCAGCCTGAACCTTTCAGCAAGCTTAATACCGTTTTTGACATGAGCAATTATCATTTTTGCGCTAAGCGAAGGATTTAATTCTTCATGCCTGTTGGAATCCATTTGGTTTTCTACGAAATAATCAGGGTTCACAATTTTCCCGATATCGTGATAATAGCATCCTACACGCGCTAATATCTGGTTAGCGCCAATTTCCTTTGCAGCCTGTTCAGATAGGTTACCCATAACTATAGAGTGGTGGAAAGTACCCGGTGCTTTTGAGGATAGATCCCTTAAGAGCGGGTTATTGAAATCACTCAGTTCCAGGAAAACCAAATCAGTTGCAATACGAAAAACCTTTTCGTAAAATATCAAGAGTCCATATGCAAGTATTGGTGATAAAATCGCATTTAATCCAGCACCTATTAATTGGTTTTTCACCATATTGAAATCATCATAACGCTCTAAACCAATTGCAATTATTGCTGCAAAATAACCGAGAAGAATATATATCATTGAAATAAATATCTGCGAGCGGTTTTTAATATCTCGCACAGAATAGACCACAAGAATAGAAGCAGCAAAATTAGGGACAAGTATATCATAATCACCTCCCCTGAGCGCTGAGACGAGCAGACAGATAATTATGATTGCGTAAACAGCTACACGTGAATCGAATATAATTGTGAGCAGCATTGCAGCAACGGGAACAAATATTATATACTCAATAGGATAATTTATCTGAAGCTGGAGACTTAGGTATGAGAATAAACACTGCAAAAGGATAATTGTGGAAATCAGTATAAGCTTCATATTATCTCCAAAAATGCCTGAACGCATTTTATACAAAAATATGGCAAGCAGGAATATCATAAGTGAAACGAACATAAAGCGACCAAGCTGCTGCAGGTAAAAATCCCTGGATCCCATTTGCTCATTTCTAATCTTTTTGTATGATTCAAGCTTTAGTTTTGTAACTTCATTTATCGGCTCATGTTTGCTGACAATTCTTTCGTTTTCTCTTACCAGACCAAAAGTTTTGGGAACTGCCTCAGTAAATGAAGAAAGAATTTTCTGAGTTTCAGTATCATTATAGATATAATCGGGGTAGATGTATAACTTAGCAAGTTTCATTGAAACGCTTGAGAGCTCGGGGTTTTTATAAAAACTGCTTAGATCACTATTTAATATCTTTTCAACTTCTGTAATATCACGAACATTTGCGGTATCTATTGTTTCTTCTACTTTATTCTTTATATAAGATATTTTGCCGGATGTTATTTTTGATTTTGCAAGGTCAATAATCTTTTTATCATAATTCTGATTTAACGATTGGATAATTTTCTTTTTGAAAGCTTCTGCTGATGCAGGATTATTTATTATACCTTTTAAGCCGCTCCACTCAGCTTCAGTGAGCGTAAAATTCAGATCGGATTTTAATTTATTAAGAGCTTGATCGCTGGTGGTTCTTTTCTCTTCAGGAAGTAATTTTTCCTTTTGAAATTCACTTTCATACTCTACAGCTTTTGTAAGTTTTGAAAATTGTATGTTAAGCGAATCCAGCCAGTTGGACCCGTTTGATTTCCGGATATTGACATCAAATACAGGGAATACTTTACTCTGTACATCCTCTACTTCCCTTTTATAAACAGTTTCACTTTTATAAACCGGGAAACTAAATGGCGCTATTAAATCCTCTTTGCTCCAGACCATACCAACCATATAGTCTGTTTCAATTGTTTCATACTTGGGAAACATTGCAGTTATTAATATAACTGTAATAAAGGCGATGAAGAATTTAACCGTCTTATCGGTTTTAAATTCCGACTTATTTTTGCTTAGTTTTGCCAAATTTATCTTTGTGCTTCCGGACTAAATTAACAATAAAATTGTCTTTTAAGTGTCCGCATATGAAAGGATAACAACAGTTAATGGCTGTTAGCAAATATCCGGGAAGAATACAGAAAATATATTAATTTATTTCGTAAAATGTTGAATACCGGGTCTTACCATCAACTACGAATTCACCTAAGATCTTAGTTGTGAGACCGTATATAGTATCATCCATTTCATCTTCCAAACCATCAAATTCGGCCTCATCTTTAAGAATATAAATTTCTGTAAAACAGTTCTTTTTCTTCTTATCTTCAACAACCATATAATTATGGTCGGTATTTGACCTCATATAAGTCTCGAGTTCTTTTATCGAAACCAGGTATTCTTCCCTTTTTTCAGGGTGTACATCGTAATTTATTTGAAATAATATTCTGCTCATAGTATTACAATATAATTTTCTCATTTTTTAATTGAAAGTGCAAATTTTTGGGAAAATTATTTATTTTTTAATGGAACAAATGATATGTTAGTAATAGTTGAATAAGAAATTTAATGAACTAAGTATATTTTCATAAAGTGAGGATTTAAATTTTTAAATGAGCCTGATTATTATTTTTGACAATATGTTTTTGTAATAAAAGCTGCTGTTTTTTATGCATTTAGGGTAAACCGTTATTTTTATTTATATTTTATTATGAATCGCTTTTAGTTAAATTAGCGCAAGTTGTTTATGAGGAATTTTCTCTCAGAAGCAGTATGTTTAATTAATATTACGAAGAATAAGTACAGATACTACAAATAATTCTGCAGCAGAGCCCGGTACTGAAAAGAAAAAACTAAAATATCTTCTTTACCTCTCATTAGGAGCTTTAGGTGTCGTTTATGGCGATATCGGAACAAGTCCTTTATATGCGCTAAAAGAGTGTTTTTCGGTAACACATGGTGTTAAGCCAACACATGATAATGTTCTTGGAGTACTATCTTTAGTATTTTGGGCATTGATAATAATTATCAGCATAAAATATCTTATAATAGTTATGCGCGCTAATAACGAAGGTGAAGGTGGAATACTTGCTTTAATGGAGCTTGTCAGACCACGCAAGCACGGCATTGGCTTCATCATTATTATAAGCCTGGGGTTATTTGGCGCGGCATTATTATACGGCGATGGAATTATAACACCTGCAATTTCAGTGCTTAGTGCTGTAGAAGGTTTGCAAATAGCGACACCTGCCCTTGAGCATTATGTTATTCCGATTACGATCATTATTTTATTTTTTCTTTTTTATTTCCAAAAAAGAGGTACAGGTAAAGTTGGGGCTGTGTTTGGCCCGATAATGATAATATGGTTTATTGCTATTGCAGCTCTTGGTATTGCGGCTATTATAAAAAATCCTGAAGTTTTGTACGCAATAAATCCGGTCTACGCATATGATTTTTTCATTCATAACGGTTTTCATGGTTTTGTAATATTAGGTTCAGTTTTTCTCGTAGTAACAGGCGGAGAGGCTTTATATGCCGATATGGGTCATTTTGGTACAAAGCCAATACGCCTGGCATGGTTTGTATTGGTATTACCCTGCCTGGTTATGAATTACTTTGGTCAGGGCGCGATGCTGCTGCAGAATCCTTTAGCTGCCGAAAATCCGTTTTACTACCTTGCGCCTGACTGGGCATTATACCCAATGGTGGCAATATCTACTATAGCTACTGTAATAGCATCACAGGCACTAATTTCGGGGGCATTTTCTATTACACAGCAAGCATTACAATTAGGTTATTTGCCAAGGGTAAGGATAATTCATACATCGCAGGATGAAAGAGGCCAGATATACATTCCTCAATTGAACTGGCTGTTATTTATTGGCACAATAATGCTTGTTCTAAGCTTTAGGAATTCCAGCAATCTTGCAGCTGCCTATGGTATTGCAGTAACATCCACAATGGTAATAACAACCATTCTGGCATTTGTGGCTATGACCAAGCTTTGGAAATGGTCTATTCCGGTTGCGGTTATAATATCATTATTTTTCATAGTGATAGATCTGGCATTCTGGGGAGCAAATCTTCTTAAAGTGCTGAATGGTGGATGGGTACCACTTGTTATTGGTATGGTTATTTACAGTATTATGATAACCTGGAACTGGGGAAGAAAGTTACTGCTATGTAAGATCGAAGAAGAAACTCAGCCAATAGAAAAATTCATTGATGAAGTAATGAGTGTTCGCTTAGTCTCAACTCCCGGAACTGCGATATACATGTCAAGTAACCCTAAAGGTACTCCGCCTGCGCTGGTTAAAAACATGAAACATAACAGGGTTCTGCATAAACAGATAATAGTACTAAGCATTATTTTCAAAAAAGTGCCTCATATAAACATTGAAGACTCAATTGAGATTGAAAACCCGACTGAAGGATTTTATAGAGTAATTGCATCGTATGGATTTATGGATAGCGCGAATATTCAGCAAATCATAGAGGAACTTAATAAAAATGGAATCGAGATCAATATCAACAAGACAACCTTCTTCCTCGGAAGAGAGCTACTAGTAGTTAAAGATAAATACGGATTCCTAAGACTCCGTAAAAAATTATTTGTTTTGCTATCAAGAAATTCACAGCGTGTTACAGAATATTTCAATATACCAAATGACAGGGTTTTTGAGGTTGGTTCACAAATAGAAATATAAAATTAAAAAATATTAATAACCGGCAGCTCTTACTTCATCTTCATTCATCCCAAAATAATGCGCTATTTCATGCACAAGCACTTCACGAATCTTTTCCTTTAATTCATCCATATTATGACAATATCTTTCAATATTTCTTTGGAATAAGATTATCCTGTCAGGGGTTGTGTTCATATAATATGTATTCCTGTAAGTATAGGGTGTACCTGAATATATTCCGAGCAATGAATACTTATCAGTCAGCCCAACCCTTCCAAGATCTGTATCAGATGGATACGGTTCAGCCATAAAAGCAAGATTTTCGATCTTCTCTTTAAAAGGCTCCGGAATGGTATGCAGGGCTTCCTCCATCATTTCATTGAACTGTTCTTCGCTAACTGATATCATACTTTATATTACTTAACAAATGGCTGAGTTACATTTACAATACGGAATTTTTCGCTGTATTTATATTTTTTAGTGTATTGAGATAAGTGTGTTCTTACCCAATCACTCATTGATTTGTGGTCACTGAATTGCGAGCGATGGGCTTCTATGAGTTTAATTTTATCATTGATATAACCGGTAATATTTTCAAAGTGGTTTGGTTTATCAGTACCAAAAAACCAGAATTTCTGAACTGCATGTGGTTCACCTTTCAGTAAATACCTGTTACGCGCAGCAAAAACTGAATCAAATGCAGCCTCAGCAATTACCCTGTGGTCACGGTGAAGCAGATTAACGCTTTCAAAAGATTTATTTGAAGGGTCAAAAGAAAATACTATCTCAGGCTTAATTTTTTTTATAATAAACGCAATTTTCTCTCTAAGTTCATCTGTATAATTTAGATAACAATCTTTATAATTAAGGAAAAATACTTTCTTTACTCCAAGTATCTTAGCAGCATTAAGCTGCTCGTTATGTCTGGTTTTGACCCTTTCTGATCTGGGTTTATGGTCTATCTTAAATCCATTCTCACCGTTTGTGGCCACAATAAAGTAAATATCATAACCTAACTTTTTAAATTTAAACATTGTTCCGCCGCTGGAAAATTCAATATCATCAGGGTGGGCAGATACTGCGAGTAATACTTTATTCATGATTATATCTATCTAACTTAAATGTTTCCCCAAGGTACAACTTCCTCACCATTTCGTCATCGGCAAGTTCCAGGGATGAACCCTTTCTGAATATCTTTCCTTCAATTAAGATATAACCTCTATCAACTATTGAGAGTGTTTCATGGACATTATGATCGGTAATTAAAACACCAATACCTTTTTCTTTGAGCTTCGCAACAATTTTCATAATTTCTTCAACAGCTATAGGGTCAATTCCCGCAAAAGGTTCATCCAGAAGAATGAATTTGGGGTCAGATGCAATAGCCCTGGCAATTTCCGTTCTACGCCTTTCACCGCCTGAGAGCACAAAACCCTTACTTGATGCAATTTGCGAGATACCAAATTCCTTCATAAGGTCATTAGCCTTATCTTCTCTATCGGCTTTATCCATTGGCATAAATTCAAGCACGGAATAAATATTCTGATATACTGACATCTTCCTGAAAATTGAAGCTTCCTGGGGCAGGTAACCAATACCAAGCCTGGCGCGCTTATACATCGGCTCGAGTGAAATATCATCGCTATCAAGCAATATCTCCCCTGAATTAGGCTTAATCATTCCGGTTATCATATAGAATGTAGTGGTTTTACCGGCACCGTTTGGACCCAGTAACCCGACAATTTCACCCTGTTTCACTGAAACAGAAACGCCATCAACAACAGCTCTTTTGCTGTATTGCTTAACTAAATTATTTGCTTTTAGAATTGAAGGCATTTATGTGATTAGTTTCTAATTTCTTTTATTTTCGTTACTAATTCTGAGAGTATTTCACCACTTTTTCCCTGAAGAACCTCATCCAGTTCATACGAGATTACAGTGGGTTTTGTATTTATTTCAACTACATAAGCGCCTGAACGCTTCGCAATGAGTGGCAGCATAGCTGCCGGGTAAACTTCAGCAGATGTACCGATTGAGAAAAATACTTCTGAATCTCTGGCGCTTTCTTCCGCTTTTCTCAAAGCATTTTCAGGAAGCATTTCTCCGAACCATACAACATCCGGTCTGATTAAACCACCGCACTTTTCACATTTTAAAACTTTTTTTTCAGATATATCAATTTCTTCAATGAATGTCTTACAGCTACTGCAATAATTTCTTTCAATATTACCGTGCAGCTCTGTTACTTTTTTACTTCCTGCCCTGTTATGAAGATTATCAATATTCTGTGTTATCAGATTGAAATCTCTATATATATTTTCCATTTCAGTAAGGACAAAATGACCCGGGTTTGGTTTAACTTCCCGCATAATCTCGCGTCTGTGCTGATACCAGCTCCACACAAAATCAGGGTCGGATATAAACGCTTCAAAATTCGCAAGCTGTTCCGGTCTGAACTTTTCCCAAATCCCTCCCGGATCTCTGAATGTAGGTACCCCGCTTTCAGCAGATACTCCGGCACCTGTTAAAACCGAAACTCTTTCAGCAATTTTAAGTCTTTGTAATAATTCTTTTGAAAACTCCACTATTGCCTAACTCGCCTTATTATCGTCAGCATATCCCTTACAGCATTTTCAAGTCCTGTAAACACCGCCCTTGCAATAATTGAGTGACCAATACTCACTTCATCAATTTCAGGGATATTGGCTATTGCTGTAATATTTAAATAATTTAAACCATGTCCAGCATTGACTCCAATACCCAGTTCTTTAGCTAAAATTGCTGTCTGTCTTATCTTTTCAAGCTCAGCTATAATATCCAAAGGCTCTGTAAGCAGCCCATATTTACCTGTATGAATTTCTATCATATCCGCACCCATTTCCAAAGCCTGGTCAACACTATCGGTATTTGGCTCAATAAAGACACTGGTCTTAATTCCAGCATCTTTTAATTTTTGTATAGCTGGTGTTACCTTAAATTCAGTGGCAACCAGATCAAGCCCGCCTTCAGTAGTAAGCTCCTGCCTCTTTTCAGGCACAAGGGTAACCATGTAAGGCATTATTTCACATGCTATCTTAACCATTTCGTCAGTAGCTGCCATTTCAAGATCAAGTTTGGTTTTAACAGTCTCCTTCAATATCTTAACATCTCTATCAATAATATGCCTTCTATCTTCCCTTAAATGGCACACAATACCATCTGCTCCTGCAAGCTCGCAGATACCTGCTGCAATTATCGGATCAGGCTCTTTTTCCATTCTGGCCTGCCTTAGAGTTGCAATATGATCAATATTAATACAAAGTCTCATTTTGGTATATAGTTAATTTGTAAATAATTTTAAAAAAGCATCCAAGCCAATTCCGTATGAATCAGTCTTATACCTAAGCACTGAAATTACATCAACAAATATCATAACGCTCCAATGAACTAAGAAGCAATAAATAAATGAATTTGAGCGCCATGCCTGCACACCCAGTATAAGTCCTGCAAAGATCGAAGCAAAAGTTTCAATTTCAGGTTTACCTCTATGTAGTATAAAGAACGGTATCATTTGAATAAAAATTGCATAGAAACCAAATTTTTGTTTGAGACCAAACATCATATATCCACGCCAGAAGAATTCCCATGCGAACATATAAAAACCCACAAAAAGCTCGTAATAAAGTAACACAGAAATATTTTCCCTTACATATGGTCCGCCTTGCGGATATGTATTTGCAAAACTTTTATTCCCTGAGGCTATCCATAAAAATGGAAGCATTACAACTACAAACAGTAAAGCTGATTTCAACCCGAATTTATAATCACCCAGCCTGAAGCCAAAATCAGATAGTTTACCTTTTAGTACAAGAGGAATAAGGATAATTGGTATAATTAACATTAAAAATCCATCCGCAGAAAACCAGTAAAGTGTGCCAAAAAATTTATCATCATCGGTATCAAACATCTTTCTGAAAAAAGGAGGTGATGCGTAATGTATAGAAAGAAATGTAATGACAGCTACACTCATAAAAATAAAGACCTCTTTAAAGCTGAGTGTCTTTATTGCTTCTATCAGAGAGCGAATTTCCTGTTTAAATGAATTCAAATTAAATTATTATTTCTTTTTGATAACATATTGGATTGTTTCAGGTTTAACAGATGTTACCGTGCACCCGGGTGGTATTTCAAAAACAGGAGTTAAAGAACCGGTAGAATCAGCAAGTATTTTTCTATAATCAATTTTAGCTATAATTTTAGATATATCAATATTTG
>JANPBV010000506.1:0-32009 GCA_031430615.1 Ignavibacteria bacterium
TTATCCAAATGCATTAATTGATATGTGGGTAAAATCACGAACTAAAGGAATAATAGTTTCAAATAACTTAGTTAATGATATTATAATATATGATAATATTAAAACAGCGGGGTACAGGGATAAAACAAGCCTGGATATAAAAGGCAAAAGAAAATTACTCTCAGATTTAAAACAAAATAATTATGATATTATCTTTGATGTAACAGGAAAGTACTCTACGGCACTTTTTACATTATTAACAAAGCCAGGGTACTCAATAGGCATAAATTATAATTTTTTTGGTTTCTGTTATGATAAATTTATTCCTCTAAATACGGCAACAACACCCGGACACTTAATCGATAAATATCTATCAATAGTAAAATCAGGACTTGAAATAAATGATGCAATATGGGACAAGCTTAGAGGGGGAATTATTGCTAAACCTTATATCTATATCAGTGAAAAGGATAAATTATTAATCAGTGAATTATTGATGAAAATGTTTGATAATCAAGATGCCGGATATATAGTTTTACATTTAACTTCAGGCTGGAGCGCTAAAGAGCTTCCTTCAAAAACTTTTGCAGAAGTTATTAAATATTTGAGATTGAAAAATATTAATTATTTGATTGTAGGTGACAGCATTGACCAAAAAAAGGCCATTGAAGTATCAAATATTATAAATAATCCAGATATAAAACCAGAAAAGTATTTCGTAAATTTATCACTCCTTCAATCGGCTGAGCTTATCTATAGAGCAAAATTATTCATTGGCAGTGATTCAGCACCACTGCATATTGCCGGAGCTTTTAATACTCCGTCAATCGGATTGTTCGGTCCCACAAATCCTGGTTTTTCAAATCCAATTGGTTCAAATCATCGGGTTATATATCATAAATTAAATTGTTCAGCCTCAGATGATAGGCAATATTGTACACGAAACGGTGGGTTTACGTGTCCATATTATGAATGTCTAGATATTGTTAAATCAGAGGAAATCATTTCTTTAATTAATGAATTATTTATTGATGATAAGGTTAATTAAATGAAAAAAATAAATCTTTTATTGATTGTCTGTAATAACGTATTAAATGGTACAGAAAGATACGTTGTTGATCTTGCAAAAAACATCAATAAAGATGAATTCAACGTTTATGTGGCTGTTCCAATGAAAGGACCCCTTTCAGAAATATTAAAAGAGAATAGTATCAATGAAGTATTGTATGATAATGGTAAATTATATTATTATTCGTTTAAAGGAATAAGAAATCTTTACCGCATTATGAAAAAGTTAAAGATTGATATTGTACATGCAAATGCAAAATTTCAGCCATGCATTGCAGGAAAGCTAGCCGGTGTTAAATTAAATGTTGAATCCAGGCATGGCATATTCTATTCCGCCAATCAGTTAGAGAAACTATCAATTTTCAGAAAATTATATGAGTACTCCAAACAATTCTTTATTGATGATTTTATCGCAATTTCTGATAATGATAAAAAAACACTGATTAAATATTTCAGAATCAGATCAAAAAAAATATCCGTTTTGTACCTCGGTGTTGATATAGAAGAAATTGCAAATAACTGTAATACTGTTTTTAATTATAGAGCAGTTAATCCAGAAAGCAATTTTATTATCGGTCATGTTGGCAGATTTACATTTCAAAAAGCGCAGGAGTATCTGCTTGAGGCGTTCAAAAGAATTTCTGAAAAATATCAACGTGCTAAGCTTGTAATTGTTGGCAGCGGTGAAAACAAAGAAGATATTATCAGGTTCATAAATGAAAATAACCTTCATGATAAAGTAATAATAAAGGAATATATAAATAAAATTTATTCAGAAATATCTTCTTTTGATGTGCATATTCTTACTTCACGATATGAAGGAACTCCTTACGTTAATTTCGAAGCAATGGCTTTAGGGATACCTGTAATCTCATCGGATACAGGTGGAATATCTAATATACTTACAAATGGCTTTGATTCATTAATTACCAGGGTTGGGAATACTGATGATGCATTTAAAGCCATAGAATCACTTATCTTAGATGAGAGTTTGAGAAAAAAACTCATACTAAATGCTTTTGAAACAGTTAAAAAATATACTGTTCAAAACATGGCTGTACAAACCGCACAGTATTACATTTTAAAACTGAAAAATTAATGCCCTGATTAAACATTTTATTTAATAAAAATGCCTGTTTTAGCCTGTTTTAGTACTAAATTATAGAATTGTATTAGAGTACAGATAATCTAATATTTGCCGATTATCTATGTCTAATAAAAAGCAGTTTGATCTACGTATTGTAAGTCAGCCATTTTATCCTGAAATGGTTAGTTCCGGGCAGGCTTTAACTGAATTGGCTGAAGAATTAACATCATACGGTTTAAAAATTAAGGTAATTGCGGCTCAGCCAACTATTCTTGAAAATAGTGAGATTGTACCCAAAAGAATTGATTATAAAGGTATTCAAATAATCAGGACCTGGTCAACAAGGTTTCCAAAGTTATCGTTTATTGGAAAATTTATAAACCTGATGACTTTCTTTATAACAGCTTCTTTTAATATTCTATTAAGTGATAGAAAAGTACCTTTGCTATTGGTCACTAATCCTCCTTATATGGCAATGATTGGGTGGTTCAATAATATCCTGAATGCTACAAAATATGGTATCCTATTATTTGATATAATGCCTGAGCAGGCGGAACTTCTGGATATCGTAAAACGGGGGGGATTAATTGCAAGGCTTTGGAGGAAGATAAATAAATTGTGTTATATAAGAGCCTCTTATGCTGTTGTACTAAGTAAAGATATGTTTGAAGGGGCAATTAACAACGCAAATTTAATTAATACTAAATATGAAAAAGATTGCAGAACTAAAACTCACATTATTCATGTCTGGTCTGATGACAGGGTAATAAGACCTATAAAGAAATCTGAATCGGAACTTGCTAAAAAATTAAATGTATCAAATAAATTAGTGATACAATATTCAGGTAATCATGGTAGATTTCATGATATAGAATCAATTTTAGAAGTAGCTCTCAAACTATCAGATCAAAAAGAAATTATATTCCAGTTTATTGGCGAGGGTTTTAAAAAGAAAAATGTTGTAAATTTTAGAGAAGAAAAAAAACTAAATAACATTTATATTAATACATATGTTCCCAAGGAAAAGTTACAGGATTCTTTAGCTATGGCTGATATTGGTATTATTGCCCAGCTTCCATTGCAGGAAAGAGTTTGCTATCCATCAAAGCTTTTGGGAATAATGTCATCCGGCAGACCCGTACTTGCTATATGCTCTCCAAATAGCGATATGGCAAAGATGATCGTTGATAATGATCTCGGCTTCGTAGTTGAAAACGGAGACACTGAATCTGCTGTGAAAGTTTTAAGAAAATCTCTTCAGGATCCGGGCTCTTTATTGAAAAAAGGTGATAATGCATTTAATTATCTGAATAAAAATTTTACTTTAAGATCTGCCGCTGAAATGTATTATACTTTGATAAATAAATATCAATAGTTTGTTTGATAATATAATGTTTTGTTAACAGGTTTAAAAAATTGTCCAGGCGTTCTGAAAAAATACTATTAATAATTTCTGATTTCATTACTATCAATGCCGCATGGGCAATGTATTATCTTGTCAGGGTAGAGTCCGGTTGGATACCATATACTGCCCCGGCTTCATTTTTTATCCCGCTTGGTGCGGTGTATATTTACTGGATAATTATTTTTTCATTTGCGGGTCTTTACCAGCATTGGTTTGTCAGATCAAGGTTTGATGAATTTGCATCTGTTCTGAAAACAGTTTCACTAGGTTGCTTTATTTTGTTCTTTCTTATATTTCTGGATGATGCAATGAGTGATTCAAAAGCTATTTCCAGATTCCTGATACTGATTTACTGGGGTTTATTGATCGTATCTGTTGGAACAGGGAGAATTCTTATCCGCAGCTTTCAGATGACGATGCTCCAAAAAGGAATTGGTTTAAGGAATGCCATTATTGTAGGTACTGGAAAAAGAGGAGGGGAGCTTGAAACTCTTTTAAATAAATTTCCTCAGCTTGGGTATAAATTCAGTGGTTATGTTTCACTAGGTAAAGTTAAAAATACAGATAACTCTCTTGGGAATATAGGTTCGCTGAAAAAAATAATATCAGAAATGAATATATCCGAAGTATTGATTGCTTTAGAAGAACGGGATAAGGAAAAGCTTTTTGATATTATCCGTTCGTGCCAGGAAACTGAAGTAAATCTAAAGATAATGCCTGATACATATGAAATTGTAAGTGGTTTAGCCAAAACCAATCAGCTTTATGGCGTCCCATTTATTGAGGTAATGCCGGAAATCATGCCATATGGCTCTAAGTTATTCAAGAGGGTATTAGATGTCACTATTTCTTCTACACTGTTGTTGTTCTTATCGCCATTGTTATTAATAATTGTTCTCATTATTAAACTGACAAGTAAAGGTCCGGTTTTTTACCTGCAGCAAAGAGTAGGAAGAAACTCAAAGCTTTTTAATATGTATAAATTCCGTTCAATGGTTAAAGATGCAGAAGAATACGGACCGGAATGGGCAGGCGAAAATGATACCAGAATTACCGGGATAGGCAGATTAATCCGTAAAGTATATCTGGATGAAATTCCACAATTATTTAATGTTCTTAAAAATGAAATGAGCATTGTTGGACCTAGACCTGAAAGACCGTATTTTGTAGAAATATTGAGTAAAGATATTCCGTATTACTATAAAAGATTAAGTGTAAAACCCGGAATTACCGGTTGGGCGCAGATAAAACACAAATATGATTCAACGCTTGATGATGTAAGAGAAAAACTTAAGTTTGATTTTTATTACATCGAAAATATGTCTTTAAAACTTGATTTTAAAATTATGGTTAACACTTTTTTAGTTATAATATTTATGAAAGGGCATTAAAATAATAATGAGTATTAAAAATATTCACATGGTAGATACTAAAACCCAGTATCTTAAAATAAAAAATGAAATTGACTCTGCTATCCAGGATGTGATCGATAGCTCACAGTTTATTCAGGGACCGGCTGTTAAAAAATTTGAAAGTAATATCGAAAAATACCTTGGGGTTAAATATGCTATTGGATGCGCTTCAGGTACCGATGCTCTTCAAATAGCCATGATGGCTATTGATATTAAGCCGGGTGATGAAATAATTACCACTCCGTTTACTTTTGTTGCAACAACAGAAACTATTGCTATACTCGGAGCAGTTCCTGTTTATGTTGATATTGACCCTAAAACTTTTAACATAGATGTAAGCAAAATTGAAGAGAAAATTACTCCAAAAACACGGGCAATTATGCCGGTTCATTTATATGGACAGCCATGTGATATGGATAAGATAATGGAAATTGCACGTAAGCATGATTTGAAAGTTATAGAAGATGCTGCGCAGGCAATGGGGGCTATATATAATGATAAAATGGTATGTACTATTGGTGATATCGGATGTATTAGTTACTATCCCAGTAAAAATCTTGGCGCATTTGGTGATGCAGGAATGATGGTTACTAACGATGATGCTTTAGCAGAAAAAATTAGAATGATAATCTCACATGGCTCAAAGAAAAAATATTACCATGAAATACTTGGTGTAAACAGCAGGCTTGATTCCATTCAGGCTGCTATCCTGGATGTTAAACTAAAGCATCTTGATGAATACTGCGAATCACGAAATGCCGCTGCAAAAAAGTATAATGATATATTTAATGGTATTTTAGAATCTCCTTATGTTATGCCGAATGTTAAACATATATTCCACCAGTATTCAATCAGGGTGAAGAATAGGGATAAGATGCAGGAATTCCTGAAGGAAAATGGAATACCATCAATGATATATTATCCTGTACCGTTACACTTGCAGGAAGCTTATAAATATGATTATAAATTTGGTGATTATCCTGTATCAGAAGAAATTGCAAATGATATTATCTCTTTGCCAATGCATACTGAGCTGGATGATGATCAAATTAATTATATTGCATCAAAGGTTATAGAATTTAATTCAAAACAGTAACTCAAATATTATATTGAAAAAAGCATTAATTATAATACCAACATTTAACGAAGCCGAGAATATTGTAAATATTATCAATGAGCTGGTTGCCATTAATTATGAAGGTGTTACAATCGAAATACTGGTTGTAGATGATAATTCTACCGATGGTACTGCTTCACTGGTAAAAGCGCTGAATTATTTCAGAGTTCATATCATTGAACGTCCGGGAAAACTTGGACTTGGAACCGCATACATTCGCGGATTCAAATTTGCGATAGAAAACAATTATGATTATGTGTTTGAAATGGACGCTGATTTTTCTCATGACCCAAAAGCTATCCCGCAGTTTTTAATTAAATTGAAAGATTATGATGTTGTAGTTGGCTCAAGATATATTGAAGGTATTGCTGTTGTAAACTGGCCATTAAGACGCTTAATGATAAGTATCGGCGCAAGCTATTATACACGCATGATCACCTTCCTGCCTGTTAAAGATGTAACAGCAGGATTTATGGCTTACAGGATTGAGGCGCTAAGACAAATTGATTTTGAAAGAGTGAGGTCAAATGGATATTCCTTTCAGATAGAAATGAAATTCAGAATGTGGAAAAAAGGTTTTAAGCTTATAGAAATACCAATAGTATTTATTGATAGACGCGCAGGTGTTTCTAAGATGTCCAGGAAAATAGTTTATGAAGCAATGTTCATGGTTTGGAAACTGAAAATTCAATCAATTTTTAATAAATTATAGAAGTTCGGTATAATTGATAGATATATCTGTAATAATAGTAAATTATAATGTAAAAGAACTTTTAGAACAGTGTATAAATTCTATTTTTACAGCTTCTGCTAATCTTAATGTAGAAATAATTGTAGTAGATAATAATTCCTTTGATGGAAGTATATCATACTTAAAATCAAATTTCCCTGCTAACCAGCAAATAAAACTAATTGAAAGTCCGGTTAACCTTGGATTTGCTAAGGCAAATAACCTTGGAGCTAAAGAAGCTAAAGGGGAATATTTACTTATCCTGAATCCGGATACAATTTTACAGGAAGATACTCTGGATAAAACTTTAAAATTTTATAAAGAAAATAAGGGTATTGGCGCTTTAACCTGTAAACTTATATTGCCAAACGGGCAGCTCGATCTTGCCTGCCGAAGGAGTTTCCCTACACCATCTGTTGCTGTATACAGAATAACAGGTCTAAGCAGGTTGTTCCCCAAAAGTAAAATATTTGGTAAATATAATCTTACTTATCTTAATGAAAACGATACTTACGAAGTAGACGCGATTGTCGGCGCTTTTATGCTGATAAAAAAAGATATATATGACGCTGTAAAAGGTTTTGATGAAGATTATTTTATGTATGGTGAAGACCTGGATCTGTGCTACAGAATAAAAAAAGCAGGTTATAAAATATTCTATTACCCCGAAACATCCATTATCCATTACAAGGGTGAGAGCACAAAAAAAAGCAGTATTTCATATGTGAATAATTTTTATGGAGCTATGCAGGTATTTGTTAAAAAGAACCTGAAAACAAGTTTTTGGCTGATGAATTTCCTTATAAAACTTTCTATCATTTACCGAGCAGCTATATCTTATTTCACAAGATTTTTAAAGAATAATTATCCTTTACTGCTTGATCTTATCTTCATTGTTAGCGGTATGATACTTGCTATATACCAGAGGTTTGATTTTTTCCCGCTTGAAGCATATACAGTCGTCATTTTTGTTTACACTGCAATATGGTTAATTACTCTTGCGCTCAGTGGTTCATATAATAAAACCGAAAGGTTTTCATTGGTAAAACCGCTCAACGGAATTCTGATTGGTTTTTTTGTGAATTCTTCATTCACATATTTTTTTAATGAATATGCATTTTCCAGGGCTGTTGTTTTAAGAACTGTTATTAATGCTTATGTATTCATTGCGTTGTGGAGACTGGCAGCAAAGATATTAAAGTATTCTAAAAGTAAAAGTATCTTTAAAACATCGAATACCCTGATTATCGGTAAGAACGATGAGACAGAGAACTTCATTACAAAATTAAAAACAAGAGTTGACAGTGAATATGATTTTATCGGTTATATCTCACCAAACGCTGAGCATAAAAACGGGTATATTGGCAATCTGAATAATATTAAGGATATTGTTCAAACCAGTAAGATCAGAAATATAATATTTGCAAAAAACGAGCTCAGTAACCAGGTAATACTTGACCTTATGTGGGCTTTAAGGAATTATAACATAAGTTTTAAGATAATTACAGGTGATAGCGAAATAATTCTGGGTAAATCTGCGCTTGATAAAATTGATGATATTTATCTAATGCAGATTGAATATAATATCAATAAGAAATTCAATATATTTGTAAAACGAATATTTGATATTTTATTCGGAATTTTCAGTTTTTTTACCGTTTATCCGCTTGTGCTGATATTTTCAAATATCAGTTCAGTTAACAGCAAAAATGATAAGTTCTTTAAAAAGCTTAAACACATTCCACAGGTTATTACAGGTAAATACAGCTTTGTAGGCAGGGCAACCTGGGATACCCCTATTAAAGGAATGCAGTATCTTGGAAAGAATGGCTTAACCGGACTTGTTCAAATTAACCTGCACAGGAATCTTAGTCCCGATGAAATTGAATATTTTAATTTTTACTATGCTAAGAACCAGTCTATTGCGCTGGATATAGAAATTCTGTTAAAGACTTTATCGCTTTTCCTTTTTAGAAAGAATGTACCAAACATATGAGTAAGAACGTACTTGAATTTGAAAAACCCATTATTGAGCTTGAAAATAAGATCGAAGAAATGCGTGTCCTTTCAGATAGTCTTGATATTTCAAACGAAATAAGCAAGCTCGAAAAGAAAGTGAACGACCTGAGGACTTCCGTCTATAAGAATTTAACAAGGTGGCAGGTAGTACAGATTGCCCGTCATCCTGAGAGACCTTACAGCCTTGATTACATTTACTTAATGACCGAGAACTTCATCGAAATGCATGGTGATAGAGCATTTGGTGATGATAAAGCTGTGGTCGGAGGTTTTGCGACTCTGGATGGCAAGCCTGTTATGATAATTGGTCAGCAAAAGGGAAGAGATACCAAATCAAATATATACCGCAACTTTGGTATGATGAACCCTGAAGGCTACCGCAAAGCGCTTAGGCTTATGAAGCTTGCTGAAAAATTCAATCGTCCTGTTATTACTTTGATAGATACTCCCGGTGCTAACCCCGGTATGGATGCAGAAGAACGCGGACAGGCAGAAGCTATTGCTAGAAACATTATGGAAATGAGCAGGCTGCGAGTACCGATTATTGTTTGTATCATTGGTGAAGGCGCCTCAGGCGGCGCATTTGGTATTGGTGTTGGTGATAGAGTTCTTATGCTTCAATACTGCTGGTACTCAGTTATATCACCGGAATCATGCTCAAGCATCTTATTCAGAAGCTGGGATTACAAAGAGCAGGCCGCAGAAGCATTACAGCTTACCGCAAATGACCTTGTGAAACACAAAATTGTTGATAGAATTGTTCCAGAGCCTGATGGCGGGGCACACCGTAATCATAAACAAGCTGCAGAATATTTAAAAACCGCAATACTTGATGAGCTTAAACATCTCGAAAAAGGCGACCCCGATAAATTCCTGGACCAGCGCGTAAAAAAATACAGCGCGATGGGTTATTGGGAAGGTTAAATAATTTAATCCATTACACGAAAAATGACTACTGCTATTGTTGATAAAAATGCAAGGTTCCTTGTAAAAGGCGGAAAGCCTTTGCACGGCTCCATTCGTATCAGCGGCGCGAAGAATGCCGCATCGAAGCTTATTATTGCTTCATTACTGACCGATGAACCGGTACACATAACCAATTGTCCTATTAGCATTGGTGAGATAATCGTGACGAGGAAAATTATCGAGTCACTTGGCGCTAAGTTCCAAAAATTCCAGGATAATGAAGTAATTGTACAGACAAAGAAAATACACGATATTTCTTTTTCTGCATCACTTGGGTTGATTAACAGGATTGGTGTGCTTACAGCGGGTCCGCTATTATTAAGATCAGGTGAAGCAAAGATACCTAAACCAGGTGGTGATCAAATTGGTTCAAGACCAATTAACTTCCATCTTGATGCTCTAATTAAGCTTGGCACAACGGTTAAAGAACATAAAGATTTTTTCCTGCTGAAAGCTAAAAAGCTTATTGGTACGGATATCACGCTTCCGTTTCCTTCGGTTGGCGCAACCGAAAATATAATTATCACAGCTTCGCTTGCTATAGGCAAAACCACAATTCATAATGCGGCAATTGAGCCTGAAATTATGGATCTCATTATGCTGCTGCAGAAAATGGGCGCTGTAATTGATGTAAGAACAAACCGCTCAATTATTATCACGGGAGTTGAAAAACTTTATGGGGCTGAGCATAGAGTAATACCTGATAGACTTGAAGCCGCATCGTTTGCATGCGCGGCAATTGCATCAAAAGGTGATGTTACCATTCACGATGCCCGCCATGCTGATATGATAACGTTCCTGAACACTATCAGGCTCATAGGGGCTGAATATGAAGTGCTGAAGGACGGCATTAGGTTCTACCACAAAGGCGAGTTAAAACCTATCAGCATTGAAACGGACGTTCACCCCGGATTTATGACAGACTGGCAGCCGCCTATGACGATTCTGCTTACGCAGGCAAACGGAATATCAACCCTGCATGAAACAGTATACGAAAACCGCTTTGGGTACATAAAAGAGCTTAACAAAATGGGTGCAGCTATCGAGCTTACCAATGACTGCCTAGGTTTGCCCTGCCGTTTCAATGGAACAAATTATTACCACAGCGCCGTCATAAAAGGTAAGACTCCCTTAAGGCATGCAGAAATTGATGTCCCTGATATCCGCGCAGGATTTTCATACTTAGTAGCTGCAATACTTGCCAAAGGCGAATCACTCGTGAACGGAATACATTACATTGATAGGGGATACGAGAAGATAGACCAGAAGATGCGCAAGCTTGGGGTGAATATAAAGAGGGTTTAATTAAAATTATAGGAATTTTTTCTTTAAGGGGCTGATTTAATAATTGAAATTTCTATTATTTATTTGATTAATACCATCTTCTTGGTATATGTCATCATCTTGTTGCTACCCGAATCATATATTTCTAAAGCATATAAATATATTCCACTTGGAAAGTTTGAAGCATCCCATTCTGTTTCAAATACCCCCTGTGTTAGTTTACCTTTAAATATTATAGCAATTTCTTCTCCAGTTGTATCGTAAATTTTTAGAGTGATGTTCCCTTTAGTTGTTTTGTTTTTTGAATAGGGCAATTCGAATTTTATTTTTGTAATTGGATTGAAGGGATTAGGATAATTCTGGTACAATGTAAAGTCTATGGGTTCTTCTTTTATATTATTGACAAAAGTCACTCCGCTATTTGTGGTTTTTAAGGCTATCCCATGAATTGGAGAAAAGTCCATTCCCGTAGCATATCCTGTATTTAAATCAGATAGAAAAATATCATAAAGATAGATTGAGTTATTGCTGTATTGCTGAAACCAGCTAAAGCCTGTATCAGTAGATTTTAATATTAAATATTCTCCAGCAATCCATATATTATTTGGATCACTTACAAATATTGATCTTAAATCAAGTGTGGTGCCGGCGTTGATCACACTCCAATTATTCCCTCCGTTAACTGTCCTTAAAATAATACCATTGTCGCCTGCTATAATCCCAGTGTTATCATTTAAAAAATGAACATCATATAGTAAATATTGAGTTGTTCCTGGATTTTGATTTATCCAGTTCAAACCCCCATTGGTAGTTTTAATTAAAATATTAGTATTAGTTAGTGACCGACCAACTACAGTTCCTGTAGTTGAGTTAATAAAATGCAATCCAATGTAGTCACAAATAAGATTATAATCTCTATTTAACCATGTGATTCCAGCGTCACTAGAATACCTGAGGGTACTATTATTACCAGCTATAAATCCAGTGTAATCATTTACGAATTGAATTGAATGTAAGGCTACGTTAGTCCCTGCCCCTATAAACGACCAATTCTGCCCACTATTTGTGGATCTGACAATACTCCCACCATTTCCGACCGCAAATACAGTATTACAATTTACAAAGTAAATATCAAAAAAAACAAAGTTTGTGGGGATATTAATTTCCTGCCAATCATTACCTGCATTTGTAGTTCTTAAAAAATTAATATTTGGAGCATTATTTACCCTGTTTGCTGAAATTAATCCAGTATTTGAATTGCAAAAGCAAATTGACATAAATGGGTGATCTGGATTGGAAATTAGTTGTGTCCATTGTGTATATAATTCATTGGGCAAAAGATTTAATAACTCAAAGAAACAAACCATTGCAAATACCTGTTTTTTCATAACTGAATATAATCAATAATTAAAGGATTTCCAACAAACAAAAAACCCCGCCGGATCGACCAGCGGGGTTTCTTGTTTTTTATAACTGTACGTTATTGTGCTTTACTGTGTTTTTGTATATCTGAAGCAGTCTGCTTAATTACTGCTTATTTCGTGTCTTATCTTACTACTATTCGCCTATTTTTACGAGCTTAGGCTGGTATTTCAATTTAGCTAAAGAACTCAAGTCTTTCTTTGCGGATTTTTCTTTATCATACAATCCCACAAGTACCTTATAGGTTACTGTTTTTGTATTTGTATTGGGATCTGTAACCGTTATTTCTTCAAGAAAGATCTTAGTATAACCGTCACGTTCTAACCTGCCGATTCTTCTATCAGCAAGAGACTTGTCATTATACATCCCCACTTCAATTGAGTTTCCTTTAACTACTGCCGGCTGATTTGATATATCATAGAACCTGATCAGTGAATCAATATCATTTATCTGCTGGAAGAGATTTGATTCCTTTTCTTTTTCCTCTTCTGTCTTTGGTGTTACAACTTTGATCTTTAAGTTACCTTTTTGTTTCAGGTTCTTATTCAGTTCAAAATCGTTTGAAGTACCGTCTTCACCTTCAAACTCTACAAACACTTTGGACTCAGCATCAACATTACCGTTTAGGAGTTCTGTTGTTTTGAATTCGTTGGTATCTATTTCGGTTATATCAATATGTTCCTCCGGATCAATACCCTGGCGAAGCATTTCAGCATCTTCGTCAGTTATTTGCTCGATCTTTACCTGCGCTGTTCCGCCCATTCCTATAGCTTCCTTGGATGCGTTGGAAAGATCTATTATCCTTCCTTTAATGAATGGACCTCTATCGTTTATTCTTACAACAGTGTAGAGATTATTCTCAAGATTTGTGACCTTCAGTAGGGTCCCGAAGGGTAAGGTTTTGTGAGCAGCAGTGAATTCATGGGTATCAAAACGCTCGCCATTGGCGGTCTTTCTACCTTGGAATCCAGGGCCGTACCACGAAGCCTCACCTATTTCCACAAAGCTAGAGCCGGTAGGATCTCCGTTTGAGTAAGCACTTTCAGATATCGCGCCAGTAAGCACGAGTTGTACAGTTAAAAAAGAGAGTAACCACAAGATTCTTGTTTTAAACAATTCATCTCCTTTCGTTTTTTACGTTAATAAATTGACTGTCCAAAACAACATAGCATATTTATCATTCATCAACCGGACAGTCTTGCTCAATCTGTATTGTCTATTGCAATACGTCTTGGAGCGTTTCTCTTTTTAACTTTGGCGCTTTATTACGCCAAACTCTTATATTAAAAGAACAAAAAAACCTTTTTACTTTAAACTTTAAAACTTTTAAACCTTAAACTCTTATTTAGCTTGCGTTAATATTCTGCAGATTCAAAATTTTATTATCTCCATCAACATAAGTAAGCCAGCCGTGCTTGTCATTGCCTTCTTTAACAACATCAAAAAATGCTTCCTGCAGCTGCTTTGTCACTTTGCCCGGCATTCCGCTGCCAACTATCATCTTATCAACCGATCTTATCGGGGTTATTTCTGCCGCAGTTCCGCTGAAGAAAAGTTCATCAGCCATATACAGCATCTCTCTCATCAAATTGCCTTCTTTTATTTCATAGCCAAGGTCTTTTGCCAGTGTCATAACTGTTTTTCTTGTAATGCCGCTCAATATTCCGTTATGAATTCCGGGTGTATAAAGTACGTTATCAAGTACAAGAAAAAGATTTTCGCCTGAACCTTCGCCAACATAGCCGTTAACATCAAGCGCTATGCCTTCTGAAAAACCGTTTACAATAGCTTCCATTTTGATAAGCTGGCTGTTCATATATGCGCCGCCTATTTTAGCCATCGTTGGAGTGGTATCAGGTGTGCTTCTTCTCCATGATGACACACATACATCAATACCGCTTTCATGAGCGCCCTGACCTAAGTATGAGCCCCATTCATATGCTGCAATGGTAAGCTCAACCGGGTTCTTTAACGGGTTTACATTCAGGTCATCATAACCCCTGTATGCAATTGGTCTTATGTAACAGTTTTCAAGATCGTTTGACTTAATAGTCGCAAGTATCGCGTCAAATATCTCATCGTGTGAGTAGGGAATCTCTGCTCGGAATACTCTCGCTGAATTTATCAGCCTTTTTACATGCTCGCTAAGTCTGAATACTGCGGCACCTTGCTTGGATTTGTAGCATCTTATACCTTCAAAGAACGATGAACCGTAATGAATAACGTGCGATAAAACATGAATTTTAGCGTCATCCCAATCAACGAGCTTTCCATTCATCCAAATTTTCTCTACTCTTTTTACCGCCATGGTAGTAGTGTTTAAATTATTAAATAAGACTTTTTTTATAAATCCTGTATGTCTTATATATATGCGCTCCTAATTTCTCGGCTGTCATTCGCATCGGCATATTATCTTCAAGAACCCAGGATATTTCAGCTCCCGTGTACCCGTTCCTGTTACCATTTTTAATGACCTCAAGATAGAATACTGAATCGATAGCTTTTTTCTGGTATTCAGGTTTCACACCCATAATAATTACTCTTAGAAAATCAATTTTCTTTTTACCTGTAAGTATCTTTAAGAAACCGAAGGGAAGAAGTCTTCCGTTCATTTTCTTTAAGATCTGGTTAAAATCCGGCAGCGCCAGTGAAAATCCGGCTGGTTTCCCTGCAACTTCAGCAAACATAATTAAATCAGGGTCTACAACCATCTTAAGTGATTCAGCAAGGTAGTCAAACTCAGCAGTTGTTATCGGGATAAATCCCCAGTTACTTTCCCAGGCGCTGTTATATATTTCTTCAATTTTCCTGACCTCATTTGTAAGGTCCTTCATATTGACATTATGTGTCGTAATATCTGAACGCTTTTTTATGAGATCGCTCATTCTTTCCAGCTTTGCCATCATCTTTGTATCGTTGATAACACTTGCCGGAATGTAATAAGCATATAAGTCCTTAGCTTTTTCGAACCCAAAATCTTCTATCTTTTTCTCGTAGTGTTTTGGGTTATAAGTCATTAAAAATACGGGAGATGAATCGAATCCATCTACAAGTAAACCGCATTCATCATTAGTTGAAGGATTTACAGGTCCTATTATTTCAGTCAGACCCTTACTTTTTACCCATTCGCAAGCAGTATCAAGCAGTAAGTCAGAGACTTCCCCGTCATCAATCGTTTCAAAGAAACCAAAAAATCCTGCGTTATCTTTGTGAAAATCAGTATGATTGTCATTTTTGATAGCGGCAATTCTGCCTGCTAACTTCCCGTCTTTTTCAGCCAGGAATAATTGAACTTCAGAATGTTTAAAGAACGGATTCTTGGTCGGATCTAAATTTTTACGTACATCAAAAATCAGAGGGGGAACCCAATATGGATCGCCCTTATATATTTCCCAGGGAAACTTAATAAACTGCATCCTGTCCTTTTCATTCTCAACTTTGCGTACTTTTATCACAGCTATAGCGTCCTGGAAAAATATTAATTGACCCCGTGAATCAATTTTTAGTGTACGTAAATATACCCTTTTTTGTTAAAAGATACAATTGAAAAGCCCTGCCAGAGGGTTGCGATGATTCACTCAATAATAATGCAAATAATATATTATATATGGAAAATTCAAGAAATATTGATTGATAACATATATATTTATATGATAGTTAAAATACTAATTTAAAGTAACTCATTAAGTCAGACAATTTTTAAATATTTGGTATAAGTTAGAAATGTTGAAAAATGAACTGAAATTCATTAAATTTTTGATTAATTTAACTTAATACAGAATATCTATTGAAAATCCGATTAAAACATATATTCATTGTTTTATTTTTAAGTGTTATCGCTTACCATAATGTGTATTCTCAGGATACATGGTGGAAGGAAAAGAAGTATAAGTCAGAAGAAAAGCAGGTTAAGTTCAATAACTGCAAGTTGGCTTTTTTGAATATTGCAGATGGTATGATGTATGCTAATGTTACCTATATCAGTCCGTATTTTCAGAACGAAATTTACCTTAGTATGGAAAGCAGCGAAAAAGGTTATTATAATAGAGAGCAATCAGCCTATATAATAGATAATTTTCTCTCATCTTATCCGGTTTCATCTTTTAAGTGGAAGAATTCAAGCAGGTCTGAAAAGTACGCATTTGCTCTTGGCAAATACAAATATAAAAAGGGAGGATTTATAAGTACCTTTACAATTTCTGTGTCATTGAAATATATCAATGATCTCTGGCTGATAGACCAGGTAATAGTTAATTAGCTAACCATGCTATAATATGTTTCAACTCGATAAAAAAGATAAATACAGGTTTAAAGTTCTCGGATTCCTTTCCCTTTTGCTATTATTCATAATTCTTTCAGTTTTTGGCGTCAGGTACTACTTCTCAAAGTCAATTGTTGATAACTGGGAAAGTATTTCCACGGAAAAGAAAAAAGAAATTCATACAGAGTGCCTTAACATTTTTTACAACTACCAGAACCAGGTTTCTCAGTTTTCATACCAGCTGATCAAAAATAAAAAATTGATCTCTGCCATATCCGGCTTAAATTCCCGGAAAACATATGATGCTTTATATGAATCTGATAATCTTAATGATTATAATATAGAAATATATACATCAAGGCTTGAACTTTTTGTTTTTTCAGGCAGGCAGGTTTATCCGGATATAATTGAATTGAAAAGGGCGCTATCCGGTGAAAGGTTTTCTATTGTAAAGGAAACAGGCATATATACATATGTTATTGTTTATGACCCAATAAAGAATGAATCAGGAAATACTGATGGTGTACTTGTTACTTCAAAAATAATTGATGTGAACACCGAAGTTCAATCCTCCTTTTTTAATATATCCGGTCTTAAAAAAGATATTTACGATAAGTTTCATCTGGATATTGAGTTTGAGTTCAATATTGCCGCTAACACTTCAACAAAACTGGATACAACTGCAGGCAGCCCTACAATCCTGAATTTGGAGGGAATCAATAATACGAATATTGGAAAGATGGTAATTCCAAATCTTGACCAGTCTTCTTACCTGTTAAGTATATTGGGTAAATTTGATAATGTAATAAGCTTTATTGTATTTATTCTGAATATTGTACTTATCTATTGGTTACTCATAGCGGTAAATAAAGCTGATTCTTTTTTCCTGAAAGTATCGCTTGTTTCAGTATTACTTATTCTCTCAAGGTATCTCTGGCTTTATATCAATTTTCCCGGTGAGTATTTCAACCTGTTTGGCTCGCAAATTTTTTCGCCGGTACATTATGCATCAGGTATTGGGTTCGGAATGGCTAAATCACTTGGCGAGCTTTCTGTCAGTTCTGTAATATTCACTTTCATTTCAATTTATATTGTACTCAATGTTATAAAATTCTATAAATCAGATGTCAAAACATTCCCACGATACATTGCATATCTTGTATTATCAGTATCACTTATCATATCTGTTTTGGTGATCAATTATTACGGTGTAATAGTCCAAAGCCTCATATTTGATTCATCAGTAAAATTTATTGATAAATCTGATCTTTTTTCTCTAAATCAGCCTGAAATGATAGTTATCAGGCTCATTATACTATTCCTTTCGGTATCACTCTTATTGATCTTGTTTTCCTGCGCATTGGTATCTTCAAAATATCTTTATTCATATATAGGTAATAATAAACTCGTAAGGAAAAATTCTGTTTTAGTTTTCTTTGTAACCGGTGTAATTATCAATTTACTGCTTACATTAATTCCTGAACAATTCTTAGAAAGCTCCTTAAAGCTGAATCTAAGAATTATTATTTTAATACTTGCCGCAATTTTGAGCATTTATATCCAAAGGCAGCTTGTTTTCAGAAGAGAATATAAGTTCATTAACTTAATAAATCTCTCTCTTATCCTTCTTGTATGCGCAATTTTTGTGCCGGCAGTACTGTTAAATAAGATAACTTCGCTTGAAAACAGATATCTTGAAAAGGCTGCAAAAGAGATATCCCAGCAATCCAGTGATAAAATTGCTTTTCTTCTTTCAGCTACTGTAGATGATGTATCCGATGACCCTTCAATTGAGGAAGATATTAAAGATAAAAATAAAGCCGGTAAACTGGCATTTAACATCTGGTCTAATAGTAAGTTTTTTGATGAAGATATAAATTCAGCAGTGTTTGTACTTGATACAGCTAAAAAAGTTATCAGTGATTTCAATATTAATCCGGGTGAACTGCTCTCTGATAGTGTACTTAGCTTCACACTTAATACTTTCAATAAGAAAAAGAACCTATCTGAAACACTTGATGAGTCAGAAACAGAAGAAGAGCCTGAAACCCTTGATATTAATACTGTAATGAATACTAAGATTGGCGATGAAGGTGGTGTACTGCAAAATTCTGATCTTAAATTTTATTCTGCTTTAATTCCAATTGATAAAACCAATCTAAAGAACAGCCGGTTTAATAAAGTAATAGGTTATGTCATAATTGCCGCTGGTTATGATGCTAAGAATTTCCTTACTCAAACCAATCTTGGTATTTTCAGAAGTTTTACAAGAGATAATATCCTGAATAAACTTACCTCCAGTCCGGTTATTTCAGAATTTTCAGAATCTGAGCTTGTTGGTTCATCCAATAAAGATATTTCAAAATCGCTGCTCAAATCTCTCGAAGCGTTCCGTGAAAGCGTAAAGGATAAAGTGGATAAATCTGCCTTAAGGTATGATGAGTTTGAAAATGAAATTTATAAATCATATTACGTACTTGCTGATAACAGGATAGCAAATAACATTAACAGCCCTAAGATTTACGTTGTAAGTATAAAGGTTAACGATTTTAGCCTAAGCACATTTTTCTTCTTCAGGTATTTACTGTTCCTTGTGCTTATTTACCTGATATTCCTTGTTATCTATATTATTTACAAGGGTTTTTCTTATTTACTTAATACTGAATCAGTCAGGTTCATAAAATTCGGTTTCAGGGAAAAACTTTTTGCCTCATTTATGCTTGCCTCGGTTATACCTATAGTTATACTTGCAATATACACAAGGGTATTTGTTAACGATAAGAATGAGGATTTTTATAAGAACCAGCTGATTAGTGACCTAAGGATTGTTGACCAGTATGTTAAAAGCCGTATAAAACCTGAGTCACAAAACCCGGGAAAGAAGAATAACAGCGAAGTAATTTCTCCTTATTCAAACCTGTTTGATAGAGGCTTTTCTGAAACTGATAAAAATTTTAATTTTTATGTTAAAAATAAACTGGCAGCAACAACCAGTGAACAGCTTTACAAATCAGATCTATTAGATACCAGAATAAGCGGCAGCGCGTATTATAATCTTGCGCTAATGAAAAAGGATTATTTTTCAGAAAATCAGCAAATAGGTGATTATACCTTTATTGTAGGCTATAAACCTATTTATGATAATTTTAATAATCTGATCGGCATAATTTCTACTCAAACGGTATTTAAACAAAGCGAAATAAACCAGGAACTTACCGAAAGCCTTGTATATATACTTGGTCCGTATTTTGCGGCAGTAATACTGCTGATATTTATTGTAAACTTCCTTTCATACAGAATATCAAATCCTATCCTCAAGCTTCAAAAAGCTACTGAACAGCTCTCCCGTGGAAATATTGATATCCAGGTGAAGTCAAACAGTAAAGATGAAATAGGTGAACTTGTAATTTCATTCAATAAAATGATAAGGGAATTAAAGCGCTCCAGGGCTGAGCTTAAGAAAGCTGAAAGAGAGGGCGCATGGCGCGATATTGCCAGGCAGGTAGCGCACGAGATCAAAAATCCGTTAACACCAATGAAACTGGCAATGCAGCATATGTATTATGCTTATACACATGGTTCAAATGACTTTAAGGAGATAATCCAGACAACCAATAAGATGATAATTGAGCAGGTTGAAACACTTAACAGGATTGCGACTGAATTTTCCAATTTTGCCAAGCTGCCCAGCAGGAATTATGAAAAGCTGAATATGAATTCGATAATTGAAGATGTTGTGAGCCTGATGGACGCAAAGGGTAATATTAATTTAAAGCTTGATCCAGCTATCAGCAATTTACAGGTGACAGGTGATAAAGATGAAATTAAACGCGCTTTGATAAATATTATAAAGAATTCAATGCAGGCTATTGATGAAATTGAAGATTCCGATTTTCATGGAAAAATTAACATCGAAAGCCTGAGGGTAAATGGATTTTATTCTCTCAGGATAAAAGATAACGGTGTTGGTATGGATGAAGATACTCAGCAGAAATTGTTTGAGCCGTATTTTTCGACTAAATCAAGCGGAATGGGTTTAGGGCTGGTGATAACAAAAAAAATACTGGACGATATGAAGGCGCGGATAAAAGTGAAAAGCAGTATTACCAATGGAACAGAAGTGGAGATTAACTTCAAGTTATCAGACAGCATTAAAGTATAAACGTACAATCTGATTACAGCGGGAGTTTATGAAGCAGAGTTTGATGTTAAGGAATATGCAAGCGGGATATATTTTTATAAACTATCAACGAAATTTTTCACAATATCAAAAAAGATGCTCTTGATCAAATAATTGCTCCTGTTCAAATAATTTTCAAAAAATCTAAAAGGCATCTCTTAGCTGAGATGCCTTTTAGATTTACTTAAATTGTAACTTTTATGTTTTAAAATACCAGTATTTATCATCTTCGTAGAAGAACTCCATGCCGTAATGTTTCCTTATCAGCACTTTAAAAACTATAAATTTGCCCGGCGCTTTCGTTATCTTTGGGTGTCTGCCAAAAACATTGCAGGTGCTCAACTCAAATAATGTTGTTCGCATTATTTTGCTGGGCTTGTATTCACCAACGTATATAGTTTTACTTTCCTGCATTTGTAATTATTATTTTTATAAATATATAAATTCCATAATGCAATGACAAGGAAAATTTGAGTAATATAACCTGAATAGGGGATAACAACTTGAAAAACAGTTAATTTTCGATTAAGTAACCATTTTAATAAGCTGTTATTAGCCAATAAATCAAAATAGCGCTTATTTTCTATTATAGAATAGTATAATTTCTTAAATTGAAATTTCGATAATAATTGCGTAATTTTATGAAATTATGCAAAAATTTTCAGGTTTTGTACCTATTATCGGGGCTCCAAATTCAGGTAAATCAACCCTGCTTAATTCTATTTTAGGGCAAAATATCTCTATCGTTACTCCAAAACCCCAAACCACAAGAAATAAAATAACCGGAATATATACAAAGGATAACATACAGATAGTATTTGTAGATACACCCGGTATACTTGATCCTAAATATAAGCTGCAGCAGTTCATGAGCAGAGAAATTGAATCGAGCGTAATAGATTCTGATATCATCTTACTTATCATAGATATTAATAAGTATGATAGAGAATTATTCGAAAAGATTTATGCAAAGTACAGGAAAGAATTTACAGGACACAAGTTATTCTGCGTATTAAATAAAATTGATACTGTAAGAAAAGAAGATGTATTGCTGGTAATAAAAGATGTATCAGAAAATTTTAAAGTAGATGAAATAATCCCAATATCCGCATCAAAAGGTTTTAATATCGATGACCTTATAAAAACAATTATTAAATATTTGCCAGAGGGTGAATTTTATTTTGAAAGTGATGTCCTTACATCCCAACCTGAAAAATTCTTTGTTTCTGAAATTATCCGGCAGAATATACTAAAGCAATTTAAAGATGAGATACCATTTTCGGTCTACATTGATATTGAAGAATTCAAAGAAAGAGAAGTTGGCAAGGATTTTATCAGGGCATCTGTGATAGTTGAAAGAGAAACACAAAAAGCTATAATTATCGGCGAGTCAGGCGCGAAAATAAAAAGGCTTGGTGAATATTCAAGAAAAGGAATTGAGGAATTCCTTGGGAGGCCTGTTTATCTTGAATTATTTGTAAAGATGCGCAAAGACTGGAAAAATGATGAAGATTTCCTGAAAAAGAATTTCAATAAGTTAGGAACATCATCAGAGCAAAATTAAAAAAATAATTACTCTTGGAATCAGAATTTAATAAATACCGTGAATTAATAGATAAACGCCTGTTTGATTTCCTGGGTGAAGAAACAAAGCGCTCAAGCTATTGTAAGGATAGTCAAAAATATCCTTATACTTTGTTTGACCCGCTTAATTACATTATGTCAGGCGGAGGTAAGCGCGTTAGACCTATATTAGTACTTCTTTCATGCGAAGCATTTGGAGGGAATATTGATAATGCAATAGATGCGGCAATTGCAGTAGAAATTCTGCATAACTTCACGTTAGTTCATGATGATATTATGGATAACGCAAGCACAAGGCGCGGCAAAGAGACTATTCACAAGAAATGGGATGTTAACGCCGCTATTCTTGTTGGTGATGAGCTAATCGGGCTTTCGTACCGCTCTTTGCTTTGTTCAAAAACCGAAAATATTACCGGTGTCCTAAAAGCGTTTACAGATGGTGTTATCGAAGTCTGCGAAGGACAAGCCCTTGATAAGGAATTTGAGCTAAGCGCAGATGTTTCTATTGACGATTATAAAATAATGATAAGGAAGAAAACCGCTGAACTACTAAGGACATCATCAATTATGGGCGCAATTATTGGGAATGCTGATAAAACAGGGATTGATTCCATCAGCTCTTATTCCGAGAATATCGGGTTAGCGTTCCAGATTCAGGACGACCTGCTTGATGTTATTGCGGATGAAGGTGAGTTTGGCAAAAAAATAGGCGGTGATATACTTGAAAGGAAAAAAACATTTCTTTACCTAAGGGCATTAGAAATACTTGAAGGGAAACAGCGTGATGATTTTATGTATATGTATAATACAAATGATAATAATGATGAGAAAATTAAAAAGATAGTATCGTTATACAATGAAATATGCGTAATAGGCTCTGCCAGGGATGAAATTGCTGTATATACTGAAAGAGCAAATAATAATCTTGAATGTATCAAAAACGGGAATGCCCGGAAAATGCTGGAAATGTTTTCTGATATGCTGTTAAACCGGAGTTATTGATGGTTGAAAAGACTGTTACAATTATCAATAAAGCGGGAATGCATACCAGACCGGCATCAAACATCGTTAAGATTGCTTCAAAATTCAGGTCAGATTTTTTTATTGTAAAGAACGGGTATAAAATCAACGGGAAAAGTATCATTGGGGTTATGACGCTTGCGGCTGAACAGGGTTCAACATTACTTCTGAAGTTTGAAGGTGAAGATGAAGAAAAAGCATGTGTTGAAGTTAGTAAATTTTTTGAAGAAGGTTTTGGAGAGCTATAGAATACATTGAAAAACAAACAGGAACAAATATTTAAGGGACTCGCAGCATCAAAAGGTATTTCTTTCGGGAAACCTTTTGTTTACAGAGCCGAGGTCCCAAGTTATAAAGTAGATATTTCTCCTGCTGCGGTTATATCCGCTGAAATAGAAATTGCCGATTACGAAAACGCTGTATCCCAGTCAGTAAAAGAGCTGAATAAAATATTCAGCCTTGCAAAAGAAAAACTTGATGATAAAAATCTTCAGATATTTGAAGCCCAGTTAAGCTTTTTAAAGGATGATTTTTTTCACGATAAAGTTAAAGAGAGAATCAAAAGAGAATCCAAACAGGCATTCGTCACCTTTAAAGAAGAAATTCAAATACTCGAAAATGCTATAGTCGCATCAAGTGATGAATATATAAGAGAGCGTGTGAATGATATTGAAGATATGAAAAACAGAGTATTAAGAAATCTGTTAAAAGGCAGGCTTGTCTCTAAGATAACTGAAAACTCAATAGTAGTTGCCCGTAATCTGACTCCTGCGGATACAATTTTATTCAGTAACAGGAACCTCTTAGGGATTGCGACTGATCTTGGCGGTTTTAATTCTCATGTTGCGCTTATTTCGCGTTCATTAAGAATTCCCGCTGTTGTTGCGATGCATGAAATTTCTGTTAATATCACAGCAGATGATTACCTGATAATTGATGGCTATAAAGGGTTGGTTATAAAGAATCCAACTGAGGACACAATCAATAGTTATAAAGAGCAGGTAGAAGTTAATAATGTTTTTGAAAGAAAACTTGAAGAACTTGAAAAGCTGCCAAGCGAAACAAAAGACGGCAAGTATGTTCAGCTTTCTACAAATCTTGAATTTAATAACGAGGTTGATTATGTAGTTACACATTTTGGATGTGATGTTGGGCTTTACAGAACAGAGCATCTATTTATGGAGCAGAGTGACTTTCCTTCCGAAGATGAGCAGTACAAGCAGTATAAATTTCTGGCTGAGCATATTTATCCAAAAACTGTAACTATACGCACATTTGATATTGGCGGTGATAAAATACTGCCTGAGTCACAGAAAGAGCTGAACCCATTCCTTGGATGGCGGGGAATAAGAATATGCCTCGATAAAAAAGAAGTTTTCCTTTCTCAGTTAAGGGCAATTCTAAAAGCATCTACATCAGGGAATATCAAGATAATGCTTCCAATGATATCCGGTATAGAAGAGGTCAAAAAAACTTTTGAATTCATTGACCTTGCAAAAACTCAGTTAAAGGGACAAAATATAAAGTATGATGAAAATATTAAAGTTGGGGTGATGATTGAAATTCCCTCTGCGGTAATTCTTGCTGATGAACTTGCCGGGATGGTTGATTTCTTTAGTATCGGAACAAATGACCTTGTTCAGTATACGCTGGCGGTAGATAGAGATAGCAGCCTTGTTGCTGATCTGTATGAGAAATTTCACCCTGCTGTATTAAGGTTTATAAATATGACCATTCAGAGCGCTGCTAAGCATAATATTCCCGTTAGTGTTTGCGGTGAAATGGCGTCAGATCCTTATGCAAGTCTGCTTTTAATCGGGATGGGAATATCTGAATTAAGTGTTGTTTCAACTGGATATTTGCAGATCAAAAGACTGGTCAGGCTTGTAAATTTTGAAAATGCAAAGGAAGTTGCGGCAAAAGTATTATCTATGAGCGAAATAAACGAGATTAAATCATATATAGAAGATTGTTTCAACAAAAATATAGGTGAACAGCTTGAACCAAATTAATAGAATATATAAACACTTATGATAACCAGGACTGAAATAAATATACATGATAGCGCAAATCTATTTAGTGTAATTTCTGCATTCCCTGAGCAAATTAAGCAGGCTGTGGAAATTGGCAATGGTATTGATATAAACCTTGATGTTTCAGGCATACAAAATATTATTATTACCGGATTAGGAGGTTCTGCAATTGGTGGAGACCTGCTTAGAAGCTACCTGCAGTATGAGATCAAAATACCTGTTCAGCAAAACAGGAATTACTATATACCTGCTTATGCAAATGAAAATACACTTGTAATAGCATCAAGTTATTCCGGTGATACTGAGGAAACAATTTCTGCATATAATGACGCAAAATCTAAAGGCTGTAAAATAGTATGTATTTCAGCCGGAGGCAAACTTTCGGTAATGGCTGAAAATGATAAAAATTATGTTGTCAAAGTTCCGCGCGGTTACCAGCCAAGATGCGCGCTTGCATTTTCATTTTTTACAATGCTTCTGTTATTTATCAAATTGAAATTTATTTCATCACGGGATGAAGATATCGAAAAAGTAATAGAGCTGATGAAAGAAAGATCAGCTATATATTCTGATTTTGATAAAGAGCCAAATACTGCTGTTAAAATTGCTGAGCATTTACATGGCAGAATACCTATAATATATTCATCAAATGATTTGCTTGATGTTGTGAATTTACGGTGGAGGGGACAAATTGCTGAAAACTCCAAAACTCTGGCTTTTGGCAATTACTTTCCTGAGTTAAACCACAATGAAATAGTTGGGTGGCAGGAAAATTCAGATTTTTTGCGTAATTTTGCATTAATATTTCTTCTCGATAGGGAAGATAACCCAAGAATTTTAAAGAGACAGAAAATAACCAAAGAAATTCTTGAGCCTTACAGGGGACTTGATATAGAAATAGAATCTGAAGGAAGTTCTAAACTTGAACGTATTTTTGACCTTGTGTATTTAGGAGACTGGATTAGTTTTTATCTTGCTGTTATAAATAAAACAGATCCTGCGCCGATTGAGAAAATAAATATCTTAAAAAATAAATTAATGGAGAGTTAGATCCGTGTGGATTGAATTACTTATTTCTGCTGTTAAGATAGGACTTGTTATTAATGTTCTGCTTGTTTCAGTGGCATATGCCGTTTATGCTGAGCGCAGAGTTTCAGCATTTATGCAAAACAGGTACGGACCCAACAGGGTTGGGTATCAGGGTTTACTGCAATCTTTTGCAGATGTTATTAAACTCGTATTTAAAGAAGATATTGTTCCGGCAAAAGCCAACAAAGCAATACACACTCTTGCCCCGATGATATCTATCTTTGTGGCATTGACAACAATTGCTGTTGTGCCATTTGGCCATCAAATAGAATTATTCGGAAGGATAATCCCGCTTCAAATAACAGATGTAAATGTTGGTGTTTTGTATATCCTTGCATTAACATCACTTGGCGTGTACGGCATTACATTAAGCGGCTGGTCATCCAACAGTAAGTATTCGCTTTTTGGAGGTATTCGCTCAAGCGCTCAAATGATAAGTTACGAGCTTTCAATGGGACTCTCGGTTGTTGGTATAGTTCTGTTAACCGGTTCATTAAGCCTGCAGGATATTGTGCTGCATCAATATGGATGGAAATGGAACCTGATACTTCAGCCCCTGGGATTTATTATATTCCTGGTCGCTTCATTTGCTGAAACCAACAGGTCACCTTTTGATCTGCCCGAAGCCGAGCCTGAGCTTGTTGGCGGTTATCATACAGAATATTCCAGCATGAAATTCGCTTTATTCTTCCTTGCTGAATATGCTAATATGATAGTAGCTTCAACTGTAATTACAACTTTATATCTTGGTGGCTGGCAGTTCCCGTATCTTCAAACATTCGGGTTACCGCCAATGGTAATGGCAATTTTACAGGTTTTGGTTTTCTGTGGTAAAGTAGCATTCCTTGTGTTTTTCTTCATCTGGGTTCGCTGGTCACTTCCGCGCTTCAGGTATGACCAGTTAATGAATCTGGGATGGAAGGTTATGCTGCCGTTATCAATTCTGAATATTATTGTAACTGCAATACTGGTTTCTGTGTTTAAGTAATTAAGGATTTATAAGATATTAATAAACTAATTTTTCTTGAAAAATGAAAAGAATTATCGTTTTTGCAGTATTTATATTTTTGCTTTCACTTATGGGTAGAAATTATGCTCAGGGGTATGATTTTGATCTAAACGATCTTGAAGGTAACAGCGTAAAACTTTCTGAACTTATCAAAAAAGGACCGGTATTTGTGCAGTTCTGGGCTACATGGTGTGTACCATGCAAAGAGGAAATGAAAGTATTAAATGAACTATGGGGAAAATATAAAGATTCAGGGTTTGTTTTTGTAGCTATAAGTATTGATGACCAGAAATCACTATCCAAAGTAAAACCATATATCGAGTCAAAAAGCTATAAATTCCCTGTATTATTTGATACCGATAAGAATACATTCAGTAATTTTGGAGGGCAGGACCCGCCGTTCTCTGTATTCATAGATAGAAATGGAAGTATCTATAAAACTTACTCCGGCTATATCCAGGGTGATGATGGTAAGCTTGATAGCGAAATTAAAGAAGCATTAAAGATAGGGAAGAATTAGAAAATGAAATTAAAGTGGGCAGTAACTTTATTTTTCGCAGTTTTAATTTTCAGCTCAATTGGTACTTATTCACAACCTAAGCTTAATGTTAAAGTATCAGCTTCTAATATTCTTAGGTATGGTAACGGAAAAGAGAACAGTGTGACTGATGATCTAACAAAAAAATATTTTGAAGAACTTGCTGATGTCAGGCTTTTTGTCAACGATTTCCTGGCAGGAGCAAGATATGAATATGATGACCCAATTGAGTTCGGGAAAAGCTTAAAAGGTATCACCAGAAGATTTATTGAATTCAAAAAAGATGATTTCACAGTCAGAGCCGGTAACTATTACGAAATATTCGGCAGCGGTTTAACTTTGAATTCATTTGAAAGCAGACCTATTGGCTGGAATACTGAGTTTGATGGCGCCAGGATCCATTACAAATACTCCTTCGGTAAGAAAAAGAATATTAAATTAAATGGTACTCTGGTTGCAGGCGGAATGGATTTTACTGATATTAATGATACCGCAAGAACAGAAACATATAGTATCAGGGCAGGTAACTTCAGTGTATCTCCGCATAAGTATATCACTCTTGGAGGCTCTTATTTATACACTGACGGCAAAATACCAACAGGAAACATTAATACAGATATAGCAGCGGAAATATTTGAAGGAAATGCATCTTTGAATTATAAAGGATTAAGTCTTTTGTTTTCATATGCAAATAAAGTGACAATATCTCAGCCCAATGCTATATTTACTCAGTCAAAAGCCCCAAGGGGTGATGGCGCATATGGTTCACTATCATATACACGCGAAGGCTTTGGGATTACATTGGATTATAAAAATTACAGGTTCAATGTTACTACCCCTGACCAGCGCAGCGCAAATGATCCTTTCAAAGCTTTGCCGTTCCAGAATGCTCCATCGTGCATTAAAGTATATTCATCCACACTTCTTTCACGGTTCCCGCATAACGTAGATTTCAACGATGAAGTTGGCTGGCAGGTAGATATATTCTATTCACCTACACAAAAACTTACACTTAATGCCAATGCATCGCTAACAAGCAGGCATTATGATTATTTTGATGCTGATACAACTACGCTGACTAGGTATGAGAGAATTGACAGAAGCGCTTTTTTGCCTTCAACTAATAACGAATTTTCACCTTATTGGGAATTGTTCTTTGAGGCTGAGTATTATGTAAATAAGAACTTAAAAACAAAACTTGGTGTATCAAGAAAAACTAATGTATTGTACAGTATAAACGATCCTGGCGCAAGTGATATTATCAGAACGTTCACAGTACCACTTGAAGTACAGTATACATTTGCTAAAATATATGGTATTAAGTTAAACGCTGAGTTCCAGCAGGCATATAACAGCCTTCGCGCAGGTGATACTCACTTCTGGAGCCAGTTGACAACCCTTAGTGTCTCCCGATCCCCAAGCATAATTGTTTCAGGTACTGCCGAAGTTACAAATGATGAAGAAGATCCCTCAGGGAAGAAGTATTGGGTAAAAGGTGAATTGACATATAAGTTTACTTCTGCCAATACTATTATGCTTTCCTATGGAAGTGAACGCGGCGGCTTACAGTGCTCCAGCGGTATTTGCAGATATGTAAACCCTTTTAACGGCTTTAGGTTAACGCTAATAAATAACTTTAATTAAACAAGTTAGATGAAACATTTAAAAGTATTTTTACTTATTATTGCGGCTGTGTTGATACATGGATGTGAAAGCAATGATACGACAACTAATTCAGTTTACATACCAAAACCCGTAAATAAAAAAGTACTGGTCGAGTTCTTCACCAATGCGGGATGTAATCCATGTATTGCTGCGCACAATTATCTTGATGAAATAAATCAAAATTCCGGAGCAACAATTAATGATACAAGTGTTATAATTTTAAGTTATCATACTAAATATCCATATATATTTGATTCACTTTACCGAGCTAATGTTCCTCAAAACCAGGGTAGATCTGATTTCTATGGCGTAAATACAACTCCGCAGGGCAGGCTGGATGGTATTAATATGAGCCAGTTCTCTTCAATAAACTGGAGCGCGCAGATAAATGCGGAATTTAAAACAACTAATTATCTTAATATAACACTAAGCAATTCATACGATGAATTTCTTGATACCGGTACCGTTACTGCAAGTATCAGCCTTGTAAATGCACTGCCATCATCAAATAATGTGATCCACATGGTTATTACAGAAAATAATATACCATATGTTACAGCGCCAAACGGAATTACTTCTCCTGATGATGTTATGAGAAATATGATAACAGGTAAAGATGGCGAAGCTGTTACTATAGGTCAGGTAAACACAATTTCAAAAGCATATTCACTTAATTCAAATTGGGATCCGCTTGAATGTTATATAATAGTATTTATCCAAAACCCTGATACTAAAGAGGTTTTTGGAGTTGAAAGAATTAAAGTAGTAAAATAATATAAGCAGTAATTTTACTTCTAAATTTTTCAGTTTTTAAGAGCATCATTAAGAAAGGTGCTCTTTCCTATTTATACGCTATTCACGGTATAAATTGCCTTAAATATTTGCAAATTATTTAGCTATTTAAGTGATTTTATTAATATATATTTATGCTACATTTGTTTAAACAATTAGTAATGATTAACAGAATAGTAATATTAATTTTAATTTTCGCAGTATCCGGTATCTGTTATTCTCAATCAAGCCGAAAAATGTACGGCATAACAATTGATGGAATTAATAATATAAATAATATTGTAACTTCTATTAGTAATCACCGTACCAGAATGACTACGAGGATAGTATTTGACGAATGGATACCGGCAACTGATTATACAATTGCTGTAAATAAGCTTGATAGCGTTTCTGTAATAATGGGTGAACTGCTTGATAGCTATTATGTTAAGGATTATTCTGTGGCTCAATACAGGGCTAGAACTGATGAGTATATGAATACACTTGGCTCTAAAGTGGATATTTGGGAAATTGGCAACGAAGCAAACGGTGAGTGGCTTGGACCAACTGATTCCGTTATAGCAAAGATTAATTACGCCTATCAGAAATCCGAAGCCCTGCAATACCGCTCAGCATTAACGCTGTATTATAATAAGGATTGCTGGGAGAGACCCCAAAATGAAATGTTCCGATGGGTCAATGAGAACCTGAGTTCTGAAATGAAAAATGGTCTGGATTATGTATTCGTTTCCTATTACGAAGATGATTGCAATAATTACCAGCCTAACTGGCAGCAGGTCTTTGATAGTCTTCACGTATTATTCCCTGCTTCTAAACTTGGAATAGGGGAGTGCGGCACAACTTTTGCTAACCGCAAAGAAGAATATATAAACAGGTATTACAAAATGAATATTACAACTCCTAAATATATTGGCGGATATTTCTGGTGGTATTACAGGCAGGATTGTGTGCCATGGACAACGAAACCGCTCTGGGGTGTTCTGGATTATGCTATAAGAGCCTCTATGCTTTATGATGACCCGAATATTAAAGATGGCGACGGGTACTAGATTCAATTAACAATTAATAATTAACAATGAGCAATTGAAAATTATTAATCAACCAACTCTGAATAATGTACTCTTATCTCATTCAACTTCTCTATTACCGGTTCCATTTCTTTGATTGCCAATAACTGCATCCTGAAATGTGAAACATTCGGTAACCCTTTTAAGTAACCTGAATAAAACTTCCTTATTTCCAAAACACCGTAATGCTCACCCTTTGATGCGCAATTCAGCTTTAAATGCTGAATGCAGATATCTATCTTTTCATCAATTGAAGGCTCGGTATATTTACCTGTTGCAATA
>JANPBV010000507.1:0-2176 GCA_031430615.1 Ignavibacteria bacterium
AAGCTAGAGAAGCTGGAGAGAAGATAAAAGGAATGACCTTTGATAAAGCGTTTTCTTCTGTCTTACAAAGAGCAACCAAAACATACGAAATTGCTGCACAAACAGCCGGCTTTAAACATTTAGTTTGCGAGAGGGATGAAGCGCTGAATGAAAGAATGTACGGTGACCTGCAGGGATTAAATAAAGATGAATGCCGCGAGAAATTCGGAGAAGACCAGGTACACATATGGCGCAGAAGTTTTGATGTGCCGCCTCCGGGAGGAGAGAGCTTAAAAAATACCGCTGAAAGAGTATTACCATACTATTATAAAAAAATTGAGCCTATGCTTAGCCAGGGAAAAAATATTTTAATCGTTGCTCACGGTAACAGCTTAAGGGCGCTGATAATGCATCTTGAAAAATTATCAGGTAATGAGATAGTTAAAGTTGAAATCCCGACCGGCGTACCAATATTTTACGAGCTTGATGACAGATTGAATATAATTTCCAAAAAAGAGCTTTAAAAAGCAGTTATAAAATTATAAAATTATAAAGTTATAAGGTTATAAAGTTATAAAGTTGAAAAGAGAAAAAAGGTGTGTAGTCCCGCAAAGTGGGATTTCACCTTCGGCTCAAAGTGTGTTGAGTGAGTATAGTTGATGGGATTGCTTCGCAAATGTTTTCTTATCTTTGCGTCTTTGCGGCTTAGCGTGAAATTATTTTTTAAAATATGACAGAATACGATAAAGCATTAGAAATAGTACATGAGTTTGTTAAGAATGAAAACCTCAGAAGGCATATGTATGCCGTAGCAGAGGCTATGAGGCAGTATGCCCGTAAATATGGCGAAGATGAAGATAAATGGTCAGCGGTTGGGTTACTTCATGATTTTGACTGGGAAATTCACCCATCGGCAGATGAGCACCCGATAAAAGGCAGCGAAATATTAAAAGAACGCGGGTACAGCGAGGAAATAATTCGCGCAATTCTTTCGCATGCTGATTATACAGGCGTTTCCCGTGATTCATTAATGGAAAAAACACTCTTTGCTGTTGATGAGCTATCCGGTTTTATAGTAGCATGCGCGCTTGTACAGCCCACCAAGAAACTTGAAGATGTGAAGACAGAATCAGTTATTAAGAAAATGAAGAAGAAGGAATTTGCCCGCAATGTAAACCGTGAAGATATTACAAGCGGGGCTGAATCACTTGGCATACCGCTTGAAGAACATATTGAGTTTGTTTCTTCAGCGATAAAAGGGATATCAGAGAAGATGGGAATGTGAAATTGATTTCGGATTGGGGATTGGAGGTTGCGGATTACAGATTTAAATAAGAATTTGTCATTCCTGGCTCACTTTAGTCGAAGGCAGGAATCTTAATTGATAGTTTATGAATTCGAAGAAAATCAATAAATTTCAGACGAAATTAGACAAAATAAGAAAATTTTTGCCTGAAACAACAGAACCGTTTGATGATTGGTTTTATGATGGAGAAGAATTAAAGATATTCTTAAACGATGAATTAATAGAAGTTTATTCCAATAAAGATTTAAAAGAAATAATCTAATAAAATTAATTGATATCAACCGTAATAACGCCTTGGGAAGATAAATTTTATCGTATGGTTTCAGAGTGCGATAATCACTTACGTATTACATCACCTTTTATAAAAAGTAATATTGTAACAAAGTTGTATGACCATATTAAGGATAATGTACAACTTGAGGTCGTGACTTCGTGCAAATTGATGAACTTTTATAGAAGAGCATCGGATATTGAAGCATTAAGTTATATTATGAATAAAGGTGGCAGTGTTTTAAATCTACAAAAGTTACATTCAAAAATTTACATTTTTGATGACAATAAGGCAATAATTACTTCATCAAATTTAACTAAAGGCGGGCTTAGTACAAATTATGAATATGGCATTGAGATATCAGAACCTAATTTAATTAAAAGTATAACCCAAGACTTTGATGCATTAAAAAATGATGAGAAAACAGGAATAGTTGAATTATCTGAATTAAATAAAATTAAGGAAATTATTAACGCTTTACCTAAGGAAAGTAAAATAATAATACCTAAAATTAAAGATAATGAAGATGAAAAAGATGTTGAGATATTTACGGGTGATATTAAAATAGTTGAATCAAAACTAACCGGCTGGGCAAAAGATGTCTTCAGCTGTATACTGGA
>JANPBV010000508.1:0-1771 GCA_031430615.1 Ignavibacteria bacterium
CAAATTATTTCATTAAACAATTAAATATAAAATCAAATGACAGAATTACAAAAATCAGCGTACCCAAATGTAACGGTACATACTACTGGCTCAAATAATAAAGCCATAGTGAAAGCACACGGAAAGTTTTACTTGAGAAAGGGCAATAAACTTTACGGTAAGGACGATGGAATTAACGGATATGCCAGTGCTAAAAGACTGGAACGCTATCTTTAATTTAATCATTATGTGCGGTAGGGTTTTGTTTTTAAAAATTTTCATTCACGAAAGTTCATTAGATGCACTGCCCTGCCTTGCACATAACGTTTATAGCCTTACGCTGGGCGGTTTTTCACCGCCTTGCGTTAAGGGTGGTGTTAGTGGGCGAAGCGAACAGTTAAATATTTAAATTAATTATTAGGGATGGCAAAATTCTTTCAAATAACTCAAGGAAAAAAAGTTTTAGTAGATGACGATATTTACCAAAAGTATAAGGATGTTCCTTTCCACGCATCAAAAGTGAAAACGAAATTTTATGCGAGAACTTCAAGGACTTTGATGGAGCATAGCATAAGAACATACTTACATCATTTGGTAATTGGATTGCCATCATCAAGGCAATGGATGGTATGCTTCAAGGATGGAAATACTTTGAACTGCACAAAACAAAACTTGCAATATATCCGACATTCCGACAATACACAGAGGAAGTCAAAAACGCAAAAAGGAAGGAAGAAAAGTTCAAAGTATTTAGGAGTTTCATTCATACCAGCAAGATATACAGCAAGAATAAAATTTGATGGCAAAATAATAAATATCGGAAGCTACAAAACTGAAAAAGAAGCTGCCATTGCTTACGATGTTTATGCTAAAAAACTTTTTGGAGATAAAGCTAAATTGAACGGGTGTGGTGGGAATAATTAATTTAAAATATTTAATTGCCACTAACGTTACGAGGGTTTGCGATGTTGATTTTTGCCCCTCCCAAAAGCTAATTTGAAACACTAAAATATAAAGTTATGACAAAAGTTAAATTGAAAGACAAAGGGCAAAAAGCAATATTGCCAAACCCTGTGTTATCGGCTGCCCTTCTTTCGGAGTTGGGATTTCATTCAAACGTAGGCGGTTTTGAAAACTTGCAAATGCCTTATTATGCCAAAGATGCGGTATTGCTATTTTACAACGAACACAGAACCGAATGGGAGCAGAAAGATTTTTACATAGGACATGGCTCAATGAGGAACGGAACTTATTATGTGAGTTGTTTCCGTTGGATAGATACTTTGGCTCAATTAAAGCAAGTTTACAAAGCCATTACAGGGAATGAATTGGCGGGCTGTTAGGGTTGCCGATAACGCATCGGAGATTAAAGAAGCCCGCCCCAAATACGAAGCGGAAACTATCAATAAATCACAAATGAAAATACGAAGCACAACAGTTCAATTAACGAGGCGGGTTTCTTTAATCTTCCTGTTATCCGTAGTTGCCATTCACTAATCTTCAATCGAAGCGAAAGAAAAAATAAAATAAAAAAATTTTAAGGTGGGGTGCGTTGGCATCTTTTAAAAACTACAATATGAAAAAGCAGCTTGAATGGAAAACAGAGAAACGGAAAGTAGATGACTTGCTTCCGTTTGAAATAAATCCGAGAAAAATATCGGAGGCAAAAAAGCAAAAGATGATACAGTCAATTGAGAAATTCAATTTGGCTGAAATCCCCGCAATAAATTTAGACAATACAATTATCGCTGGACATCAGCGAATAGAGGCATTGCAGATTATCGGCAGAGGA
>JANPBV010000509.1:0-2561 GCA_031430615.1 Ignavibacteria bacterium
TGCGCTTACTGCGTATGATAAGGGCGACTCCGCAAATGACCTGGAATCACTTGAGAGCAGTTTGCTTTCTAATTCATACAGAATAATACCGGGCACTGGCTCATCGGAAGATGAATCAACACCAATTGGGATTTACCCAAATCCATACTATGTAAACGCTGCATGGGATGGTTCACAGGAAAGAGAAAGAAAGATATATTTTTATAATTTACCTGAACAATCAGAAATTACTATATATACTGTTGCAGGTGATGTAGTTGATAAGTTTAACCACGATGCAAAGTCATATAATGGCAGCGATATCCAGTGGTTCAAATCATTCGCAGATGGCACACAAATACTTGCCGGAGGTGAGCATGCGTGGGATCTTATAACAAAAGATGACCAGGCAATCGCAACAGGGCTTTATTTATTCACGGTTAAGAATCAGAAGACCGGCTTTATCAAAAAGGGTAAGTTTTTGGTGATAAAGTAATCAAATCCTGAGGGAACGCAGTGACCGAAGGATCTCATTCGGAAAGCGATTAAAAATAAATATTTTAATCAGCTTACCAAAAATTCAAAAAGTAACAAAGTGAAACATGCAAAAGGATCTGGAATTTGGCTCTATTAATGGGATCCTTCCTGCCTGAACTGCCGTTACGGCAGGCAGGCGCTTCGCTCAGGATTAAGAAAAAATTAAATTATACTAACATGAAAAAAATAATACCATATTTAGCTCCAATAGCATTTTTAATAGCTGTTGGATTTTACTACTTTTACCCATCTACAATAATGGTAGTGCAATTCCTACCAAATGACTCGCTTGCAATAGGTCATGACAAATCTTTAAAACTGGGAGATACAGTAACTGTAACCGGCAGAGTTGTAGCACCTTCAGTAGTGAATGCAACAGGCAATGATTTCAGGATCCTTTTACGCGGTTCGAATTCAAGGACAATTTACCTGCAGGATACAAGCAATGCAATATTTGGTGGCATTATAGTAAGACAGGCTGATACTGTTTCTAATACAGGCATTACAAATCTTGATTCAGGGATGAAAGTTACACTGACAGGGATAGTTCAGGAATTTCCAGATATAATATCATCTGGCGCAACTCAGCTTAAACTTGATACATTGAGTATAATTCAGGTATTGCCAACAGTTAAGAAAAGACCTGCACCAATTCAGGTTAATGTTTCTGATTTTGATTCATTAGGCAATGTAAAATTTCTTAAAGGCGAAAAATATGAAGGTATGTATGTTCAGTTAAATAATTTATTAGTTGGAGATAGAAGTATTCAAGGTGTTCGTAACATAAGAAGATTAATTGATGCACAGGGTAATTTTATTTATTTGAGAGATTTTTCAAACTTTTATTCAACCGGTCCGACACCTTCATGGGGATGGACACCATGGACACCAATGTCGATTGGTTCTACTATTTTATCCATACGCGGTGTAATCGTAAACAGCGCATACCCTGATGCAAACGGAGGTTTATACGGATATGTAATAGTGCCAATTTACCCCAATGATCTGACAATGGGTAATACTCCCCCGTTTATCAGCAGTGTATCAAGAAGTCCTGGAGTTCCAAAGCCGGTTAATACGGTACAGGTTAATGCTGTTGTAACCGATACACTTGATATGCCTGTATCTGTTGATAGCTGTCAATTATTCTATCGGATAAATAAAGGTACTTATACAAAACTAACAATGTCGCCTACAGGGAATATTTATTCAGCAACAATGCCTGCACAGATACTTGGCACATTAGTTGAATATTTTATCAGGGGAAGAGATAACCTTGGCGCAATAAGGCTTAATCCTTCTGATACATCGAAATCAACTTACTTCTATTATGTAAGAACAAATGACACAATGTCAATTAAGGATATTCAATACACTCCAAATAACGGAGGATTTTCAGGATTCAATGGATATGACGTAACAACAGAAGGAATTGTAAGTTGTGATACTTCAGATATACCGGCATTTGCATTTTCAGGTCCTGGTGGTACGCAAACATCACCACGCAGAGTAATAATACAGGATCCTGCTATAACAGGAGGATGGAGCGGAATATGGATAGATGGTAACGCAACCGATCCGTTAGTAAAAGGACAGAGAGTAAGAGTTAGAGGTACTGTAAGCGAAACAAACAGCATGACAAGACTTATTATTGCAACAACGGGAGATATTCAGATTCTTGCAAGTGGTCAGCCAATACCTAATTTTGAAATTATGACACCGGCTATAGTTGCTGATAATAAAATTGATGGTGATACAACTGTAGAAAAATGGGAAAGTGTATTGATAAGGTTTGCTACACAAAGTGTAGTTTCATGTGTAAATGCACCATCAGCTTCGGGATGCACAAGTAGATTCCCTGTTCCTGATACATCTTTCAGAAGGAATTTTGGTGAGATGTTAGTAGTTTATGCCGGTGAAAATGTTGAAGCGCGAATCGAGCTTCAGGATGGAAATCATGATAAAGTTAATGGCTGGGATCCGGCAAAAGCAAATTATTATAACCAGGGTCTGCCCGGACAATTGATGTGGAAATGGGATGGAAT
>JANPBV010000510.1:0-9836 GCA_031430615.1 Ignavibacteria bacterium
GCATTTATATCCTGCCAGCTGCGCGCGGAAACTGAAATCTATATCTTCATAATATGCAAAGAAAGATTCATCAAAATATCCAATGTTCTCAAATAACTCTTTTTTATAGATTGCAGCTCCGGCACATGCCCCGAAAATAAACTCTGTTTTATCATACTGTCCTGCATCTTTTTCACCGTGTCCTCTAGCCAAAGGTGAGCCGCCACCTGATTTTATGAAATCTCCGCAATCGTCAATTATACTTCTGTTAAAATAATTAAGCATTTTTACAGCCAAAATTGATGCTTTTGGCTCGTTATTGAAGGTTTTCAGAACAATTTCGAGGAAATCCGGTTTCAATTCAATATCATTATTAAGTAAAAGTATAAGATCATTGTTAAGATTATTAATTGAATATTTAATACCATCATTAACAGCTTTTGCAAACCCTGAATTATATCCGATCTTAATTGTAACTGAATCAGGAAATTGTTCTTTTGTAAAACTAACAGATTCATCTGTAGAACCGTTATCAGCAAGAATTACAGTAAAATCCTGCATAGATTGTTTCTTTAAAGATTCATAGCAAGTCTTTAAGTGTTCCAGTCCGTTGTAATTTGGAATTACTATGCTTATCAATTATCTTCCTTTAAAATACTTAACAGGTATTTATGTTTTTTAACTCTGTAATCATCATCTTTGCCAAATGGTTTTTTCAATATTTCTAAAAATAATATCATGTATGAATTTATATATACAAATATTTTTAAGAAAATTGTTCTTGAGCAGCTATAGTGTTTTCTGAAAAAAAATATCATGCTCACAATATATCTTCCATGAAGCCGCCAATTATCTTCAGTTTTAAAACTTGAGCCTCCTAAATGAGTAATCTTTAATCCTGAATCAACTCCTAATCTCTTTTCTTTTGTAATCCTATAGCTTAGATCAACGTCTTCAAAAAACAAAAGAAACTCTTCATCCATTAAACCAATGTTTTGCAAAATTATCTTTTTTGTTAAAAAAAATGCACAGGGTATCTGTTCAGTAAAATATAATTTGCCGGTTGAAACATCAATATCCTGGTTTTCGAGATACTTGTTCATCCTTTTGGCAGATTTGTTGAAAAGCTTTGCAAATATTGAATGATAAAAAATGAACTGCTTTATAGAAGGATAGCGCTGGAAATAATTTCTTTGGAAATTTCCATCAGTACCTATCAAAGCAGGGGATATTGCGCCGATTGAAAAATCGCTGTTCAATTTCCCGGTTAGTTTTACCAATACGGGTTCAGTGAAAATAATATCAGGGTTCATTATCAATACATATTCACCTTTTGATATTTTGATACCCAAATTATTAGCAGCCGAAAAACTAATCAATGACTCTGTATAAATAGATTGAATATTTTGAAATTTAATTGATAATGAATCAATTATTTCACGGGAATTATCATTTGAAAAATTATCTATAATAATAATTTCAAGATCGGAAGCCTTTTCAAACTTAAAAATTGACTGAATACATTCCTGCAATATATTGCCTGTATTATGATTTACTATTATAATTGATATCAGCAATTTATCCGCTTATAAATTTTTCAAAATGAATAATACTGTTATCCCAATTCATAAATTTCCTGATATGAGAGTATGCCGCTTCTGAAATTTTCTGTATCATTTCAGGATTATCTATTAAATATTTAGCTCCTTTAAAAAGACCATCTTTATCTTCTGGATCAGCATGTATAGCATTTACCATGTGTTCGGAATACTCCGGTATTGCGGCAACTTTATTGGCTACGATTGCGCATTTACAAGCCATTGCTTCCGAAGGTGGTGAGCCAAAACCCTCATAAATACTTGGGAATAGAAATATATCTGATGTGGAATATAATCCGGTAAGCTCTTTATCATCCGGATTTTGAGTAAATTCAATGTAATCAGGCATTTTATGATACTTTTTCATTCCAAAACTTCTGAAGACTATTTCAGGATATTCTTTATGTAATTTTTCACAGGTATATATTGCGCCTTCAACGTTTTTATTCGGCAGTGAGTGATCCGCAAATAATATTCTGATTGGATTGTTATAGACCTTATCTTTATTTTCAAATCTATTTCTATCCAAACCTATATATATTAATTCAGAATCAGAGCCGAATTTTTCCATTAATAGGTCTTGCATGTGCTTGCTGCAAACAATACGTTTAATTGGCAGTGTATAGGACTTATCAACAAGCTTAATGTTTGCATTCCATATTTCATAATCCTGAATCAGGTAATACTTTCTGCCCTTTGATGAGCTGAAGTGATAAACCGGATAAGATGTCGGCCATGAAGTCGCAATTGAGGCATCTGCATCTCTAACAAACATATTATGCATTACAGGTACAAACTTGATCTTAAAATTAAACGGGTAAATATTCTCAGGCAGTTTATTCTTCCCTGCAGTTATCCATTTTAAAGCATACTTGATCTGGTGTTTTAGGAAATACCATTTAACATGCTTCTTGTGCAGATTGAATGGAATTACCGGTGTATATAATATAACATCATGCCCTCTCTCAACAAGCCTGTTTGCATATTGGAAGATTATATTCATTCCGCCTGTTCTTGTAATTTCCGGGACAATGAAATTTACCTTCATTTATCATTATCCTTCATTTATCATTATCCTTCATTAATTCACGTTCAGCGTAATCTAAAAATTTATTATACATTCCTTTAACATTAAATAATTTCTGGAGCTTAAGTTTTTTATGATAGTTATCAGCATGATTTTCATTGTAATCTTTCATTTTAGTTTCATAAATATCCATATAGTTCTTATTATAATAGTCGCCTGTAGCATGAAAAACTTTTACATCTTTCAATATTCCAAAGCGATAACCTTTGCTTTTAAGCCTGTTCAGGAAGTCGCCATCTTCACTAAAGAAAATTCTTCCGTGTATATCAGCAAAATTACCAATTTTCTCAAATACCATTCGTGATATAATGAAACACCACCCGCCTGTGGGTCCGAACTGCATTATTATTTCTCCATCAGCAAAGCTTTTATTAAAATAAAGATCTTCTGGTGGCTTTGCGCCTGTTGTAAATTCATTCTGTATCACATCTGTTGATAAGTAACCAAGCCTTGGTACTGATTTATAAGCCTTTATCATTTGTAATAACCAGTTATCTGGAAATGACAATACATCATCATCGATACCAACAATAAATTCACCCCGGCACATTGAAGCAGCTTTACCTTTAGCATTAGTGCCTATATTTTCACTGCTTAAGTTAATATTTATTAAAGGATTATTTAACGATTCAAGAAATTGTTTTGTCCCATCCTTTGAGGCATTATCCCAGATGATAAGTTCATATTTAATATCTGTTAAAGAGCTTAAAAGTGAATTTACACATTGTTTCAGAAAGTCCAGCCTGTTATGCGTAACTATAAATATACTTATAAATTCGCCATCATATTTATTACTTGAATATGATAACCTGCGGTTTCGGAAATTAATTATTTTCTCCAAGGGTAATGCCCTATCAGCAATCTTTATAAGGACAGATTTATCTGTGTTATTGAGATAATTTACGTTAAAGATGCCTATTGCATAAATTATTACAAAAATTAAAGAAGATAATACTATCACAATACCACCCTCAAGTCTGCCTGTTGTTTGAAGTATAAGTATTTTTGAAATGTAGAATAAACAGAAAGAAACTAATCCTCCTAAAACACATAACAGAAAAGGTTTTACATAAATATTTTTTAAAATATCAATGTAATTTCTCTTGAAGTATGATACAGAAACAAAGAAAACAAATAAAGATGCAATACTCGTAGATATTGTATTCCCGAATGCTGCGCCTACTATCCCATAGTATTTTATCAGCAGGTAACTTAAAACCAGGTTAATTGAAAGGAATATCAAACCCTCATACATTTGGTATTTGGGTTTACCTAAATTAGGGATAATCGAATTTCCCGGCGCAGAGAAAATCATATTTATTAATTGACCAACGGCTAATATTCTTAATAAGTGAGCTGATATTTCGAAACCAGGACCCATCCATGTATTTATAATTACATCAGCAAATATAAAAATGTAAGTAAATATGGGCAAAGAAATTATTGTAAGATATTTCGAGGTATCATTGAATAGCTGTGAGATCTTTTCTGAATCATCCCTTGCTTTAAGCTCAGCGGCAACCGGCGCTACCTGAGGAATAAGCTGAAAGGGCATGAATTTACCGATTCTGACAATCTTAGTACTTATGTTGTAAAACGTTACATTACTTATCACAGAAAAAAACGCCAGCAAATATTCATCGTATTTATCAGCCGCAAACGAAGAAAGTTTTGATACCTGCATTTGTATCCCAAAGTTTGACATTTTTTTTAATGAAGGGAAATGGAATCTAAATGGATTAAGCTTCATTTGAGGGAGCGCTTTTTTGGCTGCAATAAAACTTATCAGAATACTTATACAAATTACTATGATATGCAGATAAAGAAGTTCATTTAAGCCATATCCATAGAGTAGTAAAGCTATTACCAAAATGAAATTAATAAGGCTGAGTAGCATTCCTAGTATGCTTGTAAGATACATTTTTTGAAGACTGACTAAAACTGAATTAAATATCCCAAATGAATTTGTAACAAAAAATGCTATGAGGCTGATAACATAAGCAATATTTGCAGTGTGCCTGAAACTTTCATTGATATTTAGCATTGAAAGGAATTTATCCATAAATACAATTCCTATTATACAGCATGTAAGCGAAAATATTGAATAAAAAACTATACCTGTATTAATTACAGAATTTAATTCTTTAAATTCTTTTTTAGTATAATGCTCGGAAATAAATTTGATAAAGGAACTTGAAATACTCATATCAAATAACCCAAAAATGCCCGCAAAACCAAGCACAAGTGCGTAGATTCCGAAAGCGCTTTCACCAATACGACCAATAATAAATGGAGTTAAAATAAGAGGAAATACGAAGCCAACCAACTGTGAAACAACAAGATAATATGTATTTTTTATTACTTTGTCTGTTAAAGACATTATTTGCTCTTAGCTTATGGTTTTTGGCTTTTATGCTTTAATTGTTGATACAACTATCAATCTGAATGCTAAAATAGGGTATAATAACTTAGCCTTAAAGCCAAAATTCCTGCAATAATACCTGTAAATATCGCTGTACATAATCTTTCTGAGAGCAAAATCCGCGTTTTTGGTGGAATGGCTGCCGTAATGAATAATTGAAACTGTATGAAGAAAATAAATTTTATATCCTTCAAGCCTTATTTTACTGCAAAGATCCACATCATTGTATAATATCCTGTATGATTCATCAAAATAATTTATATTTTCCAGGATATCCTTTCTAACCATAAGATAAGTAGCCGCGGCTTGTTCAACTTCACAAGTACTATTGTAGTCAAAATCCGACATATCATATTCACGGTTCATTTTATCCAATGAAAGGTATGTATAGAAAGCATTTTTTAGCTTTGGGAATTTTTTCACACTGTTTTGTATTGTACCATCCGGATTTAAAAGTTTACATGCAACAGCGCCAGAATCATTATGCGTTTCCAGATAACTTACACATTCACTCAGTGTATTTTTCTGCATAATAGTATCACTGCCTAACAATAAAATATATTTTCCCCTGGCTATTTTAATACCCTGGTTGCATGCTTTGGCATACCCAAGATTTTCTTTGTTTTGAATTAATGTAATTCTTCCGGTTTGGGTTTTTAAGTATTCAGGGCTTCCATCAGTCGAAGCATTATCAATTACAATAATTTCGTAACTAAGCAAACTAACGGGAGTAGTATCATAAATAGAATTAATACAACCTTCAATAAGTTCTTTAGTGTTCCAGTTTGCAATTATTATTGAAATGGTCATTTGATGAAATTAAAAAGCCAATCCAATTTTAGAGGACTGGCTTTGAAACAATTAATTATTATTAACTATCCTTTTACAACGTTCCCGCGAAAGCGGGAATCCAATCTTTATGATATGAATTTTAATACAGAGATTAATAAAAAACGAAATTTTCAAAATATAGAAAACCCAAATCCTAATTAATTTACAAAATATTCTTTAAGCATGTTGATTAGATATTTTGCTAGTTAATCAATGGATTCCCACTTACCTGCCTGCCGCAGGCATGGCGTGGGAATACGTATTATGATCATAAATTTTCTTCATGCCCCCTCGCTGCTAAACTCCAGTTTAGCAGCTACTTTTTACTGAGTCTTTTGCTGAGAGCTAAATATGATAGTGTAAATTTTGTTTCTTAGTGTATCTACTTCTTTAACATAGAATGTCTGGCTTGAGGATTTCATATTTTTAACCTGGTTTTTCCTTATGGCAAGTTTTACAGCAGATTTAACATATTCTTTATGGTTAATATGCGCTGCAAGCCATCCCTTTTTATATCTTTTGGAGGTATATGGCAGGTAAGCTAAATGTTCTTTTGGAATGTAACCTGTTGTATTGGCTTCATCTGTTAACTCTCTGTGAATAATTTTCCCCTCATGGTAAACGCCAAACTGAAAAACAGTAAAGATAATTATGACTGACATTATCATGAATAAGAAGCCAATCAAAGCGGTTGAATTAAAGCTAACCGTTAGATTCCACATAAAATGCATGAACATTGCTACTGCAAGTCCAAGCGGGATAATAGTAAGTTTTGCAAAAATACCTTTAAATTTGGCAAACCCAATCGCTGCTCCAAAAACTGCCTGGGTGCAGCAATGAAGAACTGCAGAAAAAAGGGTCCTTATTATTACAAGCACCAGCAATCCAACGTAATCCTGGGGGAAGCTCATGAAATAAAGGAAATTCTCAGTCATACCAAAACCAAGTCCTATCGCTCCTCCGTAAACAGCGCCATCTACCGGTCCATCAAAGTGTTTGCTAAATGCCATCATAAGTAAAAATATCCCTTTTGTTGATTCTTCAACAACAGGAGCGATAACTACGGCACCAGCTAGATTATTCAATGTTCCGGCATCGGAATCATTGGCAAACTGGAAAATAAATTCCGTAACGCCAATACCCATTATCATACTGCCTATAATGCCAAAAATAATGGCGCCGGTAGCTCCCCAGAAAAAATTCATGCTCACTAGCCAGAATGGTTCGCGCTCATATCTATCCATTAACCAAATGATGACAAGGTACATCACCATCGGCACAACAGAGAAAAAGCCTGCTAAAAAAAGATGAATTATTGGATTCATATTATGCTTGCCTCTTGACTCGTTTTTGAGTTTATGAATTTAGTTAAATGACCCGTAAATATAATTAAACAATTGTGAATTAACAATTAATGTAATTAGGACAGGATTTGAGCCATGTGTACGACAATTTTTCTTGACGCAGATTCACACAGAAATAATATGAGGAAAGAGTAAGATTTATTTTTGTAATTTTGCTGATTTGCACCATATTCGCAGAGTTTTCTGTAAGAGACTCTGCTTTAAATAATGTTATTCAGTTCACACATTATTTCTCGCAGGGGACACTGTGAGAGATAATGCTATTATTTACAGAGCCCTGCTTTGCAGAGACTCTGTAAAATATGGAATAACCAATATTACTCGTGCCACCAATCGAATTTAGTGAACATCAGAATATTTCGAAAATCTGTAAATTAATTGTATTTACTATATTTACTAGTTTGGTGGAAACTGAAAAACCAGTCAGGCGTGTATCTTCTATGGGATTTCTACTTTTATTCGTTCCACGAAACTAGATATATTTTTAAGAATGTATTTTGAAGTTTATATTTCCATTGAAAATTTTCGATGTAAATATTCGTGGCACGAATAGTCTTGTATTCGCAGAGTCTTCTGTAAGAGACTCTGCGTTAAAAAATGTTATTCCAGTTCTCAGAGTAACTTTCGCAGGGACACTGTGAGAAACCATGCTATTATATAATTAGGACGTGATTTGAGGGTTTGTAATGTTATTGGTGAATCGGGTTTACTAATGTTTTTACTTTCTTGCTTCTTTTGGATTGCATCAACTGTGTTGATGCATGCATTGACACAGTCAATGCACTCCAAAAAAAGATTTGAAAATAAAGGGAATTAACTATTCTATTAATGCCAGTTAAATTTTTTTATTCTGTTCTCACAGTATCTCTCGTAGGGTACACTGTTAGGAATCATGCTATTATTTACAGAGTCCTGCTTCGCAGAGACTCTGTAAAATACGGTAAATAAAAAACCCCGTCCTGATTAATCAGAACGGGGTTAAATATCTTAACAATTGAAATTAATTCCTTTTTCTCAAATGGAAAATAACATCAATTTATTATTTTACTAACATCATTTTCTTTGTTTCTTTGAAGTTACCTGCTGTTAATGTATAGAAATATACACCGGTTGAAAATGAGCTCATATCTACATTTTCGATGTAATTACCTGCAGCATAATCTTTATCTGTAACAGTCATTAATTCCGCGCCAACGCTGTTATATATCTTCAATGTTACTTTGCTATCAGTTGGAACTGAGAACTTAATAACAGTAGCCGGGTTGAACGGATTAGGATAGTTCTGCTGTAAAGCAAACTGTGTTGGTGTTGTTGTGTTTGTTGGATCAATACCAGTAAAAGTAACATCAGCAACTTTTATTACGCTGCCATCACCGGCAATTGCATAACCATATACTGTTCCGCCTATAAGTGTGAAAGCCAGATCAGTGAAACCTGTAATTGAAGCAGTTGTCATAGATGTCCAGGTAGCGCCGCCATTAATACTTCTTCTAATACCGCTTGCTCCGGTTGCACCTGATAAATAACAGCCATTTGTTCCCTGGACCCATTTGCATACACCTGTTCCGGTTAATCCTGCACCTGTATTTACAGTTGACCATGTTGCGCCACTGTTTGTTGAACGGCTGATATTTGGTAAAGAAGTGCTGGTTATACCCAGCATTGTTGACCCGTTATCATTAGCGCAAAAACCTGAAGTGAAATTACCTGCAACAGAAAGTGTACCCTGTGTAAAAGATGTTCCGCCATTTAATGAAAATGAAACTCTGGCAAAACCACTGATACCAACACCAAATACCTGGTTACTTGAGCACCAAACTGAACCAGCGCCGCCGGTTGTACCACCAACTGGTGTTGAACCGGTTACCCATGTAACACCACCGTTTGTTGTGGTAGCAAAAAATTGCGCGCCGCCTGTTGGAGCATCACTCTGTGTGTAAGCAAAGTTACGGTTGCTGTTTGTTCCAGCTATACCGTTGAAGAAACCAACTGAACCACCTGTTGTTAAAACGGTTGTCCATGTAACGCCAGCATCTGAAGTTCTCCAGATCTTTGCGTTTCCACCGGCTCCGCCAACTGCGCCGCCATCACCTACTAAACATGTGGTGGCATCAATAGCCCAGATAGCATAAAATTCAGGACCTGTTAAGGTTCCTGAAACGTTTGTAAAGTTAGTACCGCCGTTTATTGTCCTGTAAACTTTAGGAGCGCCGCCTGTACCGCCGCATACCCATGCAGTATTCTGGTCAACAACAGAAATAAAAGGAAACGCGCCAAGACCAACCATGTTAATTGAACCCGGACAGTATGTCCATTGTGAATATGTATTGGCAGCAAATAAAAAAGCTACTGCCAAAACAAGAAGTTTAAGATGTTTCATATTGTTATTATCTCCAATAATTCTCCATTTTTGAGGAGAGGTTTGTTAATTAAATGTTAACGATTTATTTACTCAAATTAACTATATGACAACAAAAAAACAATATAATTTTTAGTTATTGAGCAAAAAATTATTTACTCTGTTAATTACTGTTTTTCTGCTTAATAGCTCTAAA
>JANPBV010000511.1:0-4592 GCA_031430615.1 Ignavibacteria bacterium
ATTCATCCGAGGATATTTCTCCTGATTCATACCCAAGCAGCCTGTAATTTCCTCCCTTAAAGAAATTACTGTAAGTATCATCGCTTACTCCATTATACTTTAGCTTGTTAATAAACCGCTCATACTCAACATTCACCAAAACATTGCCAAGATCGAAAATAATATTCTTTATCAAGATTATAAACTGTTATCTTTTTCCAATTGCAGCATAAATCGTTTCATTTCAATTCCGCCGCCAAAACCACCAATTGAACCATCCTTTGCAATAACACGGTGACACGGAATAATTATCGGGACAGGATTTATTGCGCAGCATGTTGCTGCTGCCCGAAAAGCATTTTTACTGCCTGCCCTGCCGGCAAGCTCTGAATATGATATTGTTTCCCCGTAATCTGTGTTCCCCAGTTCATTCCACACACTTGTCTGGAAACCAGTTCCTTTTAAATATACTTTAAGGTCAAACCGTTTTCTTGAACCTCTAAAGTAATCCTTTATCTGCCCTATTTCATATGAAATGCCGGAACTGGTTTTAACTAGATCATCTTTCAGATAATTCTTTACCTTTTTAAGGAATTTCTTCTCATTATCGGATAGATCAATGTAACAAATCCCCTGATTATTTTTAGCAATAAAAAAGGAGCGTTTAAGCTGCAGAACGTAAAATTTTGAGTAAAATATCATTTTTTATTGATAAAACTTACAAATTTACAAAAATATTAAGATAAGTATAAGACATAAAAAAACCACCTCAGTATTACAGAGGTGGTTTTTTAAAAAACTATATTTCTGTTATACTATTTTGTGAGTATCATTTTTTTAGTAGATTGGTAACCATCTGTTGCAATAGAATAGAAGTAAATTCCGCTGGAATATTTTATTGCATCCCATTTAACCATATATTCACCTGCCGATAACTGTTCATTAACCAGGTTTTCAACTTCTCTGCCCATAATATCATATACAGATACTTTTACAAATGACGATCTGGGAACATCAAACCTGATTGATGTTACCGGATTGAACGGGTTAGGATAATTCTGTTTCAACTGGAAAGATTTAGGAATTATTGTTGAAATCGGCTCTATGGCATTAAATGTTGAGTATCTTAAAGTATAAAAGGCAATACCTGTTCCTGAAAAATTAGCTGAGCCGGTAACAAAAATTTTGTCAGTATCCTGCACTGCAATACCGGAGGCATAATCATTTCCGCTTGAAGAACTGTTCTCTTTTTTCTCCCAGTTAAATATTCCGTTAAAGCTATATGAAATTGTTAAATAATCATATCCTGTACCGGCAGAAAAAGTTGACCCGGTAACATAAACATGACTTGTAGGATTATGAACAGCTATGCTGAAAGGAAAATCACTTCCTGAATTAGTTGTTCTCTGTACCCATTGCTGAACCAGTGATGAGTTGTATTTTATTGTAGCGTAATCATATCCTGTTGCCGATGCTGCGCTAAACCCTGTAACATAGATATTATCACTGTTATCTTTGGTCATAGCTGTCAATTGATCAGTGCTGGCTAAGGGTCCGTTATAAGATACCGCGGCATTGCTATCACCTGCAGCAGTTGAATATCTGATAGTCATATAGTCCTGAACGCCGCCTATTCTGAAACTGTAACCGCCAACATATACATTTGTAAAAGCATTATCCAGAACTAAAGCTACGGCATTATCTTCACCGTTTTGTGTGCCGTTATATTTTTTTGCCCATGCAACAGTACCATTACTGTTAATTTTTAAAGTTAAATAATCTTCTGTTCCTGCAGTACCTGATTTACCTGTAACATAAACATTACTTGAACCATCAACTTTAATAGCCTGCGCCTGGTCAAATGTGGTAGATAATCCGCCGGTATATACAGAAGGCCAACCAGATACAAGATTACCTGATGCATCGTATTTGATTGTTGTAAATTTTTGTCCAACACCGCCTGTTACATCACTTCTTCCGGTAACATACACATTACCTGATGCGTCAACTGTAATAGCAAATCCATAATCTCCACCATTGTTAGAACCGTTATAGGTTTTAACCCATAACCTGTTACCAGTTGCTGCATCGTATTTTATAGTAACAATATCTCTGCTGGGCACAAAAGACCAGCCTGTAACATATACAGCATTATTATCGCTGATTATAGAACTTACTTTATCTTCAAGATTAGAAACTCCATTATACCTGTTCACCCAAACGGTATCACCGTTTACCGGATTATATCTAAGCGTTACTATGTCAGAAGATGTTCCTGAACCAAGGCTCCACCCTGTTACAAAAACATTTCCAGCGGAATTTACACTTATACCAACTGATGAATCCTGTTGATTTAATGGTCCATTATATATCTTTGCCCATACTGTAGTGGGTTGTGAAATTAAACTTGCTTGAGCAAAATAAATGCACGAAATTGCAATAAAAGCTAAAAAATATGTTTTCTTCATATAGATATGTATTTATAAATTACTAATTTAATGTAAGCAAATTACTTGTTACACGGTAGTTAAGCAATACCGTGTAAACGTGAATAATATTATAAATTTTCGTAAAAAAAGAACATTTTAAATGAATATTTTAAATATATAAAATTAAATACTGAATAACAACATATGAACAAATTAACCATAATTAGTTTGCTGTTTATACTAACAAAAATGCCGGATAAAAGATTACCCGGCATAATTATTGAAGAAGAAGAATATTTATTTTACCAGCCTTAAAAACAAGGTTGTAAAATAACCAAGTTATTTTACTAAAATCATTTTTTTAGAATCAGTAAATTTATCGGTAATGATCCTGTAGAAATATATCCCGCTGGTAAGATCAATTGCATTTACATTATATTCATAAACAGCAGGTGATAAATTCCCGAATGCGATATTTTTTACTTCTCTGCCTATTGCGTCAAATATTTTGATTGAAACACTTTGCTGTTCCGGAATTGCGAATTTTATCTTTGTTGAAGGATTGAACGGATTTGGATAATTCTGCGATAAGCTGAATTTATCCGGTATCTGATTATTTACAGGTTCTATTCCGACTAAATCACCATATTTTAATGTTGCGTAATCGTAATCAGATATGCCGCCATAACTTCTGCCGGTAACATATGCATTACCGCTATTATCCGCTACCACAGAAGTACTATAATCATTCTGATTACCAGTGCCATTGTATGACATTACCCATAGCTGAGCTCCTGCCGGTGAATACTTTATAGTAGCATAATCATCTGAACCGGAACCTTTGCTGCTTCCTGTTATATAAACGTTTGAAGCGTTATCAATGAATATTGAGCGCGAAACATCCACAGAATTGTTAGGTCCGTTATATATTGCTATCCAAAGTAAATTTCCGTTTGGGTCATATTTTATAGTACCATAATTTGAATCAAGCACAGTTCCTGAGATCTGTGTTGTAAAACCTGTAAGATAGATATTGTTGTTTGCATCAACAGCCATATAAGTTGCAATATCAACAGTGCTTGCCGTTCCATTATATTGTTTCTCCCAAATCAGTGTACCGGCAGCATTGTATTTTAGAGTTAAAAAATTGAGTCTTTCTGCAGCGCCCATATCGGTATACCCGCATGCAACTATATTACCTGCGCCATCTACATTAATTCCAACAACTGCATCTCCGCCATTACCTGCTCCGTTATATCTTTTCACCCATTGCTCAACCCCTGAGCTATTGTATTTCATAACTACAAAATCCTGCCCTGAGCCTGAACCAATACTGCAGCCGCCAACGTAAATATCTCCGCTTGTGGATACATCAACAGAAACAACATAATCTTCATTATTACCCGGTCCGTTGTAAACTGTTGCCCAAGCCTGAGTTCCATCGGGATTGTATTTAATAGTAACAAAATCCAGACCTGAAACAGTACCGGTTGTTTTGCCACCTACTATAACACTGCCATCGCTGACAAGATGAATTGACCTTCCTTCATCAAGTCCATTTGAAGCTCCGTTATATCTAGCCATCCACTGCTGTACCCCTGATGAATTGTATTTAATAGTAACAACATCAGAGCCTGTTGTTCCATAATCTACCCTGCCTGTTACAAATACATTTCCTGATGGATCAATAGCTAAAGCGTTGGAATAATCACCGCCGTTTATCGGTCCGTTAAAAGTTGCTTCCCATATGATTATTCCTGAAGGGTTGTATTTAATAGTTTTATAATCTTTGCCTGTTCCTGCACCGGTACTGTATCCGGTAACAATAATGTTTCCTGCCGGATCCATGGCAATTACGTATGACCAGTCAAGCGAGTTACCTGCACCGTTATATCTGGCAGCCCACTCCTGACCGATTGAAAATGATTGAGTTACATATACTATAATTGTTAATATAGTAATTATTATTTTATTCATCTCTTCCCCCATCCGTATTAACGGAATTTAATTGATGAAATCGTAGATTGATTAGCATTAAATTAACTAACATATATCGCTATGTCAATCAATTTATCAGTTAGTAGAAATAGCTATATAGACATATTTGCTTAAAAATATTTCGTTATTTAGCAAAAAAATAGTAAATTTGCAAATAAGTCTTATCAAATGAGGAAAATAAAGAAC
>JANPBV010000512.1:0-6400 GCA_031430615.1 Ignavibacteria bacterium
AAATTATTGTAATCTAAATATATAAATATGAAAAATCTCTTCACTGGAATTATTGCAGTTTTTATATTTATCTCATTTTCTTTTTCTGATAATACCTTTTTCAACCCTCCGTTTATCCCGGTTATGACATCAGGTGCTAATATACCTACAGGATTACGTTATCCCGGCGCAGCGGGTTATTCACGGGTTGATTCCGCCTGGGTATATGTTCTTGGCGGCTTGCAGGATGGTAATGTAATTACAAATACTGTATACAGGTATAACGTTCTGGCTGATTCATGGTCAACATTAACAAACTTTCCAGATGGCAGCTTCTGGATAAGCGCTGCCGCAGTAGTTGGGAATAAGCTGTATAGTTTAGGCGGTACTTATACACTGGCTTTAAATGAATGCACGCCAAGAGTTAAAATATATAATTTGGTTACAAATACATGGTCAAGCGGAGCAAATATGCCGTTTGGCAGAGTATTTCATTCAGTATGTTCATACCAGGATAGTCTGATATATACAGCAGGCGGGTGGGGATTCCCAAGCGGTTCAGTTTCTAACGATGTTTACCTTTATAATGTTAATACCGATTCATGGAGACCTGCATCAAATATGCCTGCTCCAAGATGCGGTGGTGTTCTGGCGGTTACAGGCGATACATTAGTATATGTTTGCGGCGGCGCTGAATGGTTCAACCCCGCAGCCAGAAATACCGTCTTTCGTGGTATAATCAGCCAAAGTGACAGATCTGTAATTACATGGGATTCTACCGGGACAGTTTATCCGGGTGGCGTAAGGAATTCAATATATGGAGCTTCATGGGGGAATAAGGGAGTAATTGTCAGTGGTGGATATCAGGTATCTACTGTAACAAATCAGTGTTATGTTTACAGCCCGGGTGCAAATCAATGGACTATACAGCCAAATCTGCTTACCCCTAAAACAGATCATGGTGCAGCAAGCGTTAATATTGGTAATGTATGGAAGTTCATCAGTGTTACAGGTACGTCAAACCGTTCAGGCTCAAATTCAAACACAGTTAATATATTGACGGATACAATGTCCGCAATTACCGGGATAAACAATAACGGTAATGTAATACCAAATGCCTATAATTTAGAACAAAATTATCCTAACCCGTTTAACCCATCAACTAAAATCCGTTTCCAAATTCCCCTCTCAAGAGGGGTGTCCGGTGGACGGGGTGTGTTTACAAATATCTATGTGTATGATATCCTCGGTCAGAAAGTCGCAACTCTGGTGAATGAGCAATTAAAACCCGGGAGTTATGAAGTTACTTTTGATGCTTCAAACTTACCTAGTGGTACTTATTTTGCAAAATTAACAGCAGGTGATTTTGTAAAGACAATAAAGTTATTATTGGTAAAATAAAAATATCAAATCATAAGACTTTGTAGAGACGTCCCGCTGGGACGTCTCTTTTTTAACTTCAAAAGTTTTAAAGACTTTTGAAGTTTTATAATTTTTCATAAGACTTCTGAAGTCTTTTAGACTTCAGAAGTCTCATCGCTAACATTCACCACACAAGCCCGCCATCGACACTCAATGTAATTCCCGTAATAAATGCCGCATCATCTGAGGCTAAGAATAAATATGCTTTAGCAATATCTAAGGCAGAACCTAATCTCCCTAAGGGAGTCCTTTCCTTAATACTTTCCAAAACCTTTTCTGGTACTGTAGAAAGCATTTCAGTAGCAATGAACCCCGGCGCAACGGCATTTACGGTAATACCTTTTCTGCCAAGTTCCCTAGCCCATACCTTTGTCATACCAATAACACCGCTTTTTGAAGCAGCATAATTTGTCTGTCCTAAATTTCCATAAATGCCAACAATTGATGAAGTATTAATTATCCTGCCGTAATTATTTCCGCTCATATGCATTGCTGCATATTTTGTCATATTAAAAACACCCTTTAAATTGATGTTGATAACTTTATCAAACTGTTCTTCGCTCATTTTCATAAGTGAAGCATCACTGGTTATACCGGCATTATTAATGAGTATATCTAATCTTCCGGATATTTTTAAAGCATCATTGAGGCAAAAAAAAGCGGAGGATTTATCGGATACATCTGTTTTTACGAATTTACATTTATTACCAAGGTTTTCTTTAGCAGCTTTTCCGGCATTAACATCTATATCAGCAATTACTACATTTGCTCCTTCAATAATAAATAGCTTAGCTGTTTCAAGTCCAATGCCGCTTGCGCCGCCTGTAATAATTGCAGTTTTACCGTTTAATTTCATTTAATGGTATTTTTATTATTTAATTACATAAATTACTATTTTTTATTCGGTAATAAAATACAACTTACGGCATATTCAATTTGTAAATATTGGTAACTTTCGGAACTTCATTGTATTAAATGCTACTATTTATTGATAGTTAGTATACATTCCATTTCTTTACAAACTAAATATGCGTATTTTAGGTAAATATTTATCTGATATAGATTGAAAAAAATAATATTATATGTTGCCCTACCCCTTTTAGTACTTGTAATCCTAGGTTTAATTCTTGTTCCTAAATTCCTCGCTAAAAATGATAAGCCTGATGCAGATAAAAAGCAGGGGCAAAACCAGCAATCACAGCAAATTTCTGTTGAGGGTTTTATTATTAAATTTGAAACATTAGATAATGATATCAAAGCAATAGGAAATATAAAGGCTAATGAAGAAGCTGAAATAAGAAGCGAAATTTCACGCAAGATACGGGGCATTTATTTTAAAGAAGGTACTTATGTACGCAAAGGCAGTACACTTTTCAAACTTGATTCCGATGACCTGACAGCTAGACTAAGAAGGCAGCAGGTTGATGAACGGCTTGCAGTAACAAAACTTGATAGAGAAAAGCAGCTTATCGAAAAAGGTTTGACCTCACAGGAAGACTATGATGTGATGGAAACCACCCTTGAACAAATTAGAGCCGAAATTACAATTACAAGAATAGATATTTCTAAAACATACGTTCGCGCACCATTTTCAGGCATTATCGGATTGCGTAATGTAAGTAATGGCGCATACGTTACCCCACAGATAGTTTTAACCACTATGCAGGATGTTAGCAAAGTTAAAGTAGATTTTTCAATACCTGAAAAATATATTTACCTGTTCAAAAAAGGTCAGAAAATAAATTTTAAAGTGGATGGTATTGATGGTGAGTTTGAAGCGGAAGTTTACGCTTATGAGCCAAAAGTTGAAAATGATACCCGTTCACTTGTTCTTAGAGCAATTACAATCAACCCGGGAAAGAAACTTATGCCGGGAACATTTGCTAATGTTACATTCCTTGTAAGCGAAAGCAAAGACGCAATGATGATTCCCACTGAAGCGCTTATACCAAAGTTAAAAGGTCAAAGTGTATATTTGTTAAGAGATGGCAAAGCTAAATTAACCGATGTTGATATTGGCGTTAGAACTGAATCACTTGTACAGATAGTTTCAGAAAGTATTAAACCCGGTGATACTATCATAACAACAAATATTTTAAGGATAAAAGATAATTCTCCTGTTAAAATGGAGAAAGCCAAATAAGGATGAGTCTAAGCGCAACCTCAATACGAAGACCGGTACTATCAATAGTATTTTCTCTCATTATTATCATCTTCGGTATAGTTGCGTTCACTTTCCTTGAAGTCCGTGAGTATCCCAGTGTTGATCCTCCAATTGTAACAGTCTCAACCTCCTACCCCGGCGCTAACTCAGAAGTAATAGAAACACAGATAACCGAACCTCTTGAAGAATCTTTAAACGGTATTGATGGCATTAAAAGTCTTACCTCGCAAAGCAGGGAAGGCTCGAGCCAGATAACAATTGAGTTCAGCTTAGAGCGTAATCTTGAAGATGCTTCTAATGATGTTCGTGATCGTGTTTCTCGCTCGTTAAGTAATCTTCCCAAAGATGTTGATCCTCCTGTTGTGCAGAAATCTGATGCTGATGATTCACCGATTATTTTCATGTATGTTCAAAGCAATACGAAAAGTATTCTTGATGTAAATGCCTTTGCCACAAATGTAATAAAAGAAAGAATTCAGACTATACCGGGAGTAAGCTCTGTAAGGATATTTGGCGAGCGTAAATACGCAATGAGGATGTGGCTTGACCCTGAAAAGCTTGCTGCGTATAAGCTGACCCCATTGGATGTTAAAACAGCGCTTGAAAAAGAAAATGTTGAGCTTCCTTCCGGCAGAATAGAAGGAGATAAAACTGAACTCACTATCCGTACACTTGGCCGTCTTAAAAATGCCGAGGAGTTTAATAATCTCATTATTCGTGAAACCGGCGGCTCAATAATCCGATTTAAGGATATTGGTTATGCAATACTTGGGGCTGAAAACGAAAGGCAATCATTAAAACGCGCAGGATTATTGGGGGTTGGCGTTGCAGTTACTATGCAGCCCGGCGCAAATGCAATTGATATATCAAATGAATTTAAAAAAAGATATGAACAGCTAAAAAAAGATATTCCGCCTGAATATAATATCGAAATTGGTTTTGATTTTTCTGATTATATAAGGACTACAATAGGCGAAGTTGAAGAAACAATATTTATCGCATTCGGGTTGGTAATACTTATTATCTTCCTTTTCCTAAGGGATTGGCGTTCTACAATAATACCAATTGTAGCTATACCTACTTCAATTATTTCGGCATTCTTTATAATGTACCTCATGGGATTTTCCATCAATGTACTTACACTTGTTGGAATGATACTTGCTATAGGACTAGTTGTAGATGATGCTATTGTTGTGCTCGAAAATATCTATTCCAAGATTGAAGCGGGCATGCCTCCCATGGAAGCTGCAATTAAAGGTTCAAAGGAAATATATTTTGCTGTTATTTCAATTACAATTACTCTGGCTGCGGTATTCCTGCCGATTTTATTTATCCAGGGAACTACCGGAAGATTATTTAAAGAATTTGGTGTCGTAATTGCAGGCTCGGTATTGGTTTCTGCTTTTGTAGCATTAACATTAACTCCAATGATGAGCTCCCGTTTGTTAAAACCGCATGATAAACATAACTGGTTCTATAATAAAACAGAGCCGTTCTTTGTAAAAATGATCGACCTGTATAAAAGAACTTTATTCACTTTTATGAAGGCGAGATGGATCAGTTTTATCATTATCGCAGTTGTTGGTGTTATGATATATTTCACCGGCTCATCATTAAAAAGCGAACTTGCCCCGCTTGAAGACCGTTCCAATATCCGCATTTCCGCAACTGCGCCTGAAGGCGCATCATTTGAATATATGCAGAAATATATGGATGACCTAACCGAGCTTATTATTACTTCAACACCTGAAATTCAGACCCCCATAACCAATACAGGGGGCGGAGGTGGCGGTGGTGTTGGTACTGCCAATAATGGTAATATGAATATTTATTTAGTTCCACCAGATAAGAGAGATAGAACACAACAGCAGATATATGATAAAATTTCCAAAGACCTGAATAGTATTACAGGTATCAGGGCAATTCCATCGCAGCCACCAACAATAGGTGGAAGGTTTGGCGGTTCACCTGTGCAGTTTGTAATTCAAGCGCCTGATTTTGAAAGGTTGTCTGAAATTCTTCCAAAATTCCTTGATGAAGCGAAAAAACAGCCCGAGCTTCAGTTTGTTGATGCTAACTTAAAGATAAATAAACCTGAAATTAATCTTACTATCGATAGACAAAAAGCATCTGATCTGGGAGTTTCATTCAGTGATGTTGCTTCAACACTGCAAATATCTTTCGGTTCGCAGAGATTCGGTTATTTTATCAAAGAAGGTAAACAATACCAGGTACTCGGACAGGTCACCCGTGATAAACGTGATAATCCATATGATATAAAATATCTTTATGTAAGAAATAAAAGAGGGGAGCTAATTCAGCTTGATAACCTTGTAACACTTAAAGAGCAGGCAGCGCCAACAACACGCTTCAGGTATAACCGTTATGTATCTGCGACAGTTTCTGCCGGACTTGCGCCGGGCTATACTTTGGGTGATGGCATTGACGCAATGCGAAGAGTGGCTAAATCTGTACTGCCAATTGAGTACAATACTGCGCTTGCCGGACAATCAAAAGATTTTGAGGACAGCTCATCAAGTTTAATGTTCACTTTTATTTTTGCGTTAATTATTATTTACCTCGTTCTTGCTGCTCAGTTTGAAAGTTTTATTGATCCGTTTATTATACTTCTAACTGTTCCACTTGCCTTATTCGGCGCGCTCTTATCATTATGGGTGTTTGGCATGACGTTAAATATTTTCAGCCAGATTGGTATTATTATGCTTATCGGACTTGTGACAAAAAATGCTATCCTGATTGTAGAATTTGCCAACCAAAAGAAAGAGGAAGGCATTGGAGTTATAGAAGCGGTTGAAATAGCGGCAATGCAGAGGT
>JANPBV010000513.1:0-1943 GCA_031430615.1 Ignavibacteria bacterium
AAAGCAAAAGGTACAAATATGGATACATCGCGCGCTATCAGGAATTATACTAAAAAACCAATTTATAATTTAAATCTTTAAACAATGAAAATCACAATTTTACTTTTTTGGGGAATATTTGCACTTGCTTCAAACATATCAGCACAGTCATACCAGTGGTGGGCAACAAGGTACAGCTCACCGGCTTCAGGTTCACAGGATACTTCAAAAGCAATTACAATTGATGGCGCAGGTAATGTTTATGTTGCGGGATGGGTCAATGGATATAATAGCGGAACCGATATAATACTGCTTAAATATAATGGCGTTACAGGTGATACAGCTTGGGTGAGGAAGTACAGCGGTCCCGGTGTTAATGAAGATAAGGCGCTTGCAATAACTTCCGATAATGCGGGATTTGTTTACATAACCGGATTTTCTATCCAGTCAACCCGTGATATTATTACAATTAAGTATGACGGAACAGGCAATCAGCAGTGGGTTAACACATTCAACGGCTCTAATAACGGAGGAGATTATGGTTTTGCAATTGAAGTAGATGTATTAGGGAATGTTTATGTGGCGGGCAGAAGCGATGAATCAGGTATGCAGCACTTTACAACCATTAAATATAATTCTGCGGGTGCACAGCAATGGGCATCAGTTTACAATGGCTCTCTTTCACAGTCATTTGACCAGGCGCAGGATATTGCAGTTGATAATAACGGGAACGTTTATGTAACTGGGTTTACAACTGTTCTTCAGGATTTCCATACATCAGACTACCTGACACTTAAGTATAACAGCAGCGGTAATCTGCAATGGGATAAAAGATATAACGGCACCGGAAATGATGAAGATGCGGCAGTTGATATAATTTTTGTTAATAATGCAGTATACGTTACAGGAAGAAGCGATAGTCTTAACGGAAACTATAATTATTTGACAATTAAATACAGTGAAAATAACGGCAATAACCTTGCTTCTGCTTTTTACTGCGGACCGCCTTTGAGGCAGATAGATAATGCAATATGCATGACCTCTGATAACACAGGGAATATATATGTGACAGGAACAAGCAAGGGAATTTCAAACACGTTTGATTATGCCACAGTAAAGTATAATTCAGACCTGCAGCAGGTTTGGGCTGCAAGGTATGAAGGCAGCGGCATTGATGTTCCGGCTAAAGTAGTAGCATCAGGCTCAAATATTTTTGTTGCGGGTTCAAGCGATGGTACAAACGGAAGAGATTTCCTCACATTAAAGTATAATGCTTCAGGAAGCCAGACATGGGAAATGAGATTTAATGGTCCGGGCAGCGGGAATGATTATGCTTCCTCTCTTGCAGTTGACCAATTTGAAAATGTTTATGTTACAGGGTTTGCAAGTGTATCATCAACAGAAAATGATATTTTTACCTTAAGATATTCGCCCGTTCCTATCGGAATTGAGCCTATAACAAACATCGTTCCCGATAAATTCAGACTGTACCAGAACTATCCTAACCCGTTCAATCCCTCAACCAATATCAGAATTGATATACCTCAGGGAGTGAGCAGAAATACAAAGCTTATTATTTATGATATTCTTGGAAGGGTAGTTACTACACTTTTGGATGAGAATTTAACTCCGGGCAGTTACTTAGTAAAATGGAATGCATCAGGCTATTCAAGCGGGATTTTCTTCTATAAAGTAATATCGGGTGATATAACCAGGACAAATAAAATGATAATGGTTGAGTAAACCGGCATTTAATTAAATTACATAAATTTTTTTTTTGAGCCGTTTCCTAATAGGGACGGCTTTTTTAATGCCGTATTTTGAGTTCAGTTTTTCAATTCCTGCTTAAAATATTTTTCTTAAGTCCTTTTGCTGTTATAATATCTCTTCAGCCAGCTGAGGTCATATACCAGAGTTGTTAAATTGACCATTGCCGGTCTGGATAGTGTTAAATATTTTTCTTC
>JANPBV010000514.1:0-16759 GCA_031430615.1 Ignavibacteria bacterium
ATGCTTCCACTTGAAGCCGGGCTAAAATGGAACCTGCCGGTAAGTACTGAAAGATTTAAAATATATATAGGCGGCGGCGGCGGAGTTTATTTTGGAAACCGCACAAGAACAATTGGTCTTTATAAGAGTTCAGCAGTATCCAGAAAAGCCGGATTCAGTATGAATGTTTTAGCGGGTCTTGAGTATTTTGTACAAAGGAACTTATCTCTGGATTTTGAGTTTAAATTCAGAGAAGCAACATTCGATACACAAGACAGGTTTGATGTTGATTATATTACTATAGGAGGAAATATCTATAGTATGGATAACCCTCTATATTCAAGGATACTGGTAGACGGCACTAGACTTTCTGCAGGCATAAAATATCATTTTTAGCTTAATTTATAATATAATATGAAGAAATTAATATTTACATTTTTATTAATGAGCGCATTTATTGTTTTCCCGTCTCACAATGTATCCTTAAAGGAAAACAACAATAAATCACGTTTCGCAAGTGAGCATATTATTGTTAAACTGAAGAAAAATGTTGATGTACTTGCAGCCTCTTTTTCTAATCCTTACTATAATACTTTAAATGAAATCTTTACTGATCTAAATTTAAATATCAAGAAGACTAAAGTCCTTTTCCCAAGGGATATAAGAAATAACGCCCAGCTTTACAATAAATATGAGTTTGAGACCTATTATGTTGTTTATTTTGATAAAGATATTGACGCAAAAGAACTTTGTCAAAAGGTTTCTGATAATATAAAAGTAGATTTTTCGGAACCTGATTTTATAGGTGAATCTGCGGGGATAAAAGGATTATCAACATCTCCTAATGATGAGTTTTTCAATCGCCAATGGGGATTATATAACGATGGTTCACAAAAAACTACTCCCGGCAAACAGGGCAAAACCGGAGCTGATATGAACATATTAAAAGCATGGGAAATTTCATCAGGCAGCAGTGATATCATAGTAGGTATTATGGATTCAGGTACTAAAACAGATCATCCCGATTTAAGTGGCAGAATTTGGGTCAACAGTGAAGAAGTAAAAAACGGAAGAGATGATGATGGCAATGGCTTTGTAGATGATATCAATGGTTTTAATTTTGCTTATGATAATCCAAATACAAGGGATGATGGCGGGCATGGCACAAATATTGCAGGAACAATAGGCGCGCAAACTAACAATTCATTGGGCTATGCAGGTATTGACCAGAAATGCAAACTTATGATATGCAAAAATCTTGATGATGAAAATTTAGGAGAATATTCATGGTGGTCAGCCTCTCTATATTATGCTGCTAATAATGGCGCAAGAGTGCTGAATATGAGTGAAGGCGGTTATGATTACTCTAAGACACTTGAAAATGCTGTGAACTATGCCTATGACGCAGGCTGCCTTGTTGTTGCAAGTATGATGAACAAGAATAACGGAGATACTTACTATCCCGCAAGTTTTAAAAATGTTCTGGCTGTAGGCGCTACTGATACTGATGACAGCCGCTGCAGGGAATTTACATGGGGAGGCGGAAGTAACTGGGGGAAACATATTGCTGTTGTTGCTCCCGGAAATAAAATATACGGGTTAGACTTCAAAGATAATTCGAATTACGATGTTTACTGGAGCGGAACTTCACAGGCAACTGCTTACGTAAGCGGTATCGCTTCTGTTCTGCTTGGACAGGACCCATCGAGAACCAATAAAGACCTAAGAGAAATTATTACTTCAACCGCGCTTGACCAGGTAGGAGACCCAAGAGAAGATAAATATGGATGGGATGAATATTATGGATACGGAAGAGTTGACCTTTACGAAGCGCTGAATTACGGGAAGTATTCAAGCGGTAAAAAAGAAGAAAAGATAAAAGACAAGACAATTGAAGATAATAAAGATAAAGAAGATTATAAAGAACCGGTAAATGATAATAGTAATGGAAACAGTACAAGGGCAAAAGCTAATGATGATGATAACAGCAACAAAAGAAATGATGATAAAAAAGATGATCGTGCTAAAAAACCAAAAGCTGACGATAAATAAATATTAAAGTTACCTTTGCTTTTAATAAATATATTTTAAAATGATAGATATCGATCTGTTAAAATCTTCTATTGAGGGCAATGGGTTTATTTCATCCGTTATATATCTAAATAAAACAGACTCTACAAATAATTACGCGAAGAAAAAGGAAATTCAAATTGATTCATTGATTGTGACCGATCATCAGTCCGAAGGTAAAGGACGACTGGGAAGGAAATGGGTCACAGAAAAACAAAGTAATTTAACATTTTCTATAAAGAAAAAATTACCTCTATCCCCTGCTGAAAATCATTTCGCAGTTTTTTATTTTTCATATCATTTATTTTCAGCTTTAAAAAAAACACTTGCGGATAAGCTTAGTGTTAAAGAAATTGATAAACTTCAGATAAAATGGCCAAATGATATTTTATTTAACTGGAAAAAACTTTCCGGTATATTAATTGAGTCGGTATTGCCAGAAGGAATTTATATTATAGGTATTGGATTAAATTGTAATCAGAATAACTTCCCTGAAGAGTTTAATGCTGTATCACTTAATCAAATTACCGGGACTGAAATTAACATTACAAACCTGTTAATTGATATAATTAATGAGTTTTCTCATAATTTTCCTGACCTAGAAAATAAAAATTTCGATAAGATCTTCAATTATTGGAAAAATTCGACAAAAATAATAGGAAAAGACTGTGATTTCCAGATAAATCAGAATATAATAAAACACGGTAAAATTAATAATTTAAACCCTGATGGAAGCATATCAATTGATTATATGGGTAAAATTGTAAATTACTTTAGTGGAGATATAAAATTAGCAGGTATAAAGTAACCATAAATGCCTTATATAACCTAAAATCACTTGATTTTAGATTATTTTTTCAATATTTTTGGAGTTTGAAATTTAAGGGTAGGTAGCGAAGTGGTTAAACGCAACAGACTGTAAATCTGTCGGCTTATGCCTTCGGAGGTTCGAATCCTTCCCTACCCACGGAAAAAAACCACACTGTTCGTTTAATTATTTAATTATTACTGCTGATGTAGCTCAGTTGGTAGAGCACTTCCTTGGTAAGGAAGAGGTCACCGGTTCAATCCCGGTCATCAGCTCTACATAAAAATGATTTTTTTATTTTATAAGAATAAGTAATACATTGTATTGAGTCATCCCGCATAGCGGGATTGGTCACGAGTTCTTTAGTAATGAAGGTGTTTTATAGATTTGATTAGCGGGGGTAACTACTGCAGTGGCAGTCAGGCACTTGCTAGAGTCATCCCGCAAGCGGGATTGGTCGCAAGGTCGAATTAGACTCACATTAGACAATGTTTAAAGTTTATGTTATAAAAATCTGGTACTTGAAAAGTTTTACATTGGTCAGACTAAAGATTTAGACAAAAGAATAGAATGGCATAATTCACCAAGAGCACGATGGACAAGAAGTTATCAGCCATGGATTTTAGTTTTTTCAGAAACATATGAATCCAGGTCTGATGCTATGATAAGAGAAAGAGAATTAAAGGCTTTAAAGAATATAAAACAGTTCTTAAACATATAAGTTGGTAGATTAGATTAGCGGGGGTAACTCAGTTGGTAGAGTCACAGCCTTCCAAGCTGTTGGTCGCGAGTTCGAATCTCGTCTCCCGCTCAATAAAAGTGCATAGAAACATTCAAAGCATGAACAGTTGGTAGAGTCATCCCGCATAGCGGGATTGGTCACGAGTTCGAATTAGACTCACATAAGAGAATGTTTAAAGTTTATGTTATAAAAATCTGGTACTCGAAAAGTTTTACATTGGTCAGACAAAAGATTTAGAGAAAAGAATAGAATGGCATAATTCACCAAGAGCACGATGGACAAGAAGATATCAGCCATTGGTTTTAGTTTTTTCAGAAACATATGAATCCAGGTCTAAGGCTATGATAAGAGAAAAAGAATTAAAGGCTTTAAAGAATATAAAACAGTTCTTAAATATATAAGTTGGTAGAGTCATCCCGCGAAGCGGGATTGGTCAAGAGTTCGGATTTTGACTCCGCTCTCAATTAACAAAAGTTTTGTTTCTTCATATTTTTTAAGTTTTAAATAGTAACCGGGATTTACTGCAAGTTTTTAGTTTCCTCTCCCGCTTAAAAAAAATAATAAAGATATAATACAATAATGGCAAAAGACGGAAGATTAATAATAGTATTAGAATGTACTGACTGTAAGAACAGAAATTACAGTACAACCAAGAACAAGACATTGCATTCAGGACGCGTAGAACATAAAAAATTCTGCAAACACTGCTCTAGAAGAACACTCCACAAAGAGACTAAATAAATAAGCGTAGTAATACGTGAGTGGCTCAATTGGTAGAGTAGCGGTCTCCAAAACCGCTGGTTGGGGGTTCGAGTCCCTCCTCACGTGCAATATTCTCTGAACTTAAGTAATTTAACGGAGACACAAAAAGATTGAAAAATAAAATAATTGGCTTCTTCACCGATATAGTAAAAGAAATGAAGAAGGTAACATGGCCTAAAAGAGAAGAGCTGAAAGAATCAACAATGGTTGTTATAGCTACTTCGCTTATATTTGCAGTATTTGTTTATGCTGTAGATAAGGTAATTAACGAAGGACTTAAAATAATATTCTAGCAACTATGAGCGAAGTAAAGACCGAAGCAAAGACGGAAGCAAAAGCCAAGACAGAGAAAAAACCGGAAGCGATAATTCCAATCCCAGGCAGGAAATGGTATGCAGTAAGAACAATAACCGGACATGAAAAGCGTGTTAAGAATTATCTTGATACTGAAATTACAGAACTTGAGATAGGCGGCAAGATATCTCAGATATTAATTCCCGAAGAAAAAGTTTTTGAAGTAAAAGGCGGTAAGAAAAAGATAAAGTATAAGAACTTCTTTCCGGGTTATGTACTGGTAGAAGCAGCACTTGATAAAGAAGTAATTTGGCTTCTTAATCATGCCCCTTCAGTTTTAAAGATGGTTGGCGATAAAAATGAAGCAATTGCCCTAAGAGAAGATGAAGTAAACAGGATACTCGGGCGGATAAACGATTCAGATGAAAAAGAAAAAATTGATATGCAGTTTGAAAAAGGTGACCTTATAAAAGTTGTAAACGGTCCGTTTATTAGCTTTAACGGAACGATAAATGAAATTAACCTTGAAAGAATGAAAGTCAAAGTTATGGTCAGTATCTTCGGAAGAAAAACACCGATAGAACTTGATTTCACTCAAATAGAAAAAGAAAAATAAACTTGTATTCTAATCAGTTCTCCCTGTTAGAATAATTCAAAAAAATATTACGCACTCTCAAGTCAAATAAAAGATACAATAATATAACATGGCAAAAAAAGTAGTTGGATTCGTAAAGCTTCAGATACCTGCCGGCCAGGCAACTATGGCGCCGCCTGTTGGACCCGCTTTAGGTCAAAGAGGTGTAAACGGTATGGAATTCTGCAAGCAATTTAATGCAAGAACGTCAAAAGACCAGGGTCTGATAATACCTGTTTTAATAACGGTATTTTCCGATAAGTCTTTTACATTTATCACCAAGACTCCCCCGGCAGCCGTATTACTTATTAAGGCAGCAAAGATCGAAAAAGGCAGCGCGCAATCAAACAGACTTAAAGTTGGTAAAGTTACCAAAAAGCAGGTTGAAGATATTGCAACTCTGAAAATGAAAGATCTTAACTCAAGGACACTTGATTCTGCCGTAAAAGTTATAGCAGGAACTGCAAGAAGCATGGGAATAACAGTAGAAGGATAATTAAGGTATTATAACAATGAAAGTTACTAAAAGAAGAAAAGATATCAACAGTAAAGTAGACTTAAAAAAAGAATACTCTATTACAGAAGCTATTGCAAAGCTTAAAGAGACATCCAAATCAAAATTCAATGAATCTATTGATATTGCTATGAAGCTCGGCGTTGATCCAAGACAGGCAGACCAGCTTGTAAGGGGTACAGTTGCCCTGCCTCACGGAACCGGAAAGACAGTAAGAGTGCTTGTTATTGCTAAACCTGAAAAACAGGAAGAAGCAAGAAATGCAGGCGCTGATCATGTAGGTTTCGAGGATTATCTTAATAAGATCAAGGAAGGCTGGGCTGATGTAGATGTCATTATCGCAGCTCCTGATACTATGAGCGAGCTTGGAAAACTTGGAAAGATTTTGGGACCAAAAGGCTTAATGCCAAATCCCAAAAGCGGAACAGTTACCAACGATATTGGCAAAGCTGTAAACGAAGTAAAAGCGGGAAGAATTGAATTCCGTGTTGAAAAAGCCGGTATTATTCATGCATGTTTAGGCAAAACTTCTTTTGAGCCCAAACAGCTTGAAGAAAATATACATACTTTTATCAACCAGGTAATTAAAATGAAACCGGCAACTTCAAAGGGTCATTATGTTAAAAGTGTAACACTTACAAGCACAATGGGACCCGGTCTTATTATCAGCAAAAACGAATTAGCACATCATTAATTTACTAAAAACAGACTTTCATGAACAAGCAAGATAAAGAACAATCAGTTCTAGAAATAAAAGAAAAATTAGATAAGGCTTCGAGCATATACCTGACCGATTTCAGCGGATTGACTGTTGCTCAGACAAATGAACTTAGAGACGAACTCTTTAATGCTAAAGTAGAGTACAAAGTTTTAAAAAATACTCTGGTTAAAAAAGCAATTGAGCAATCTGATAATAAATTCAAAGCGCAGAGCGATAAGATCAACGAGTTCTTAAAAGGACCAACAGGTATTATATTCACTTTTGAAGACCCTGTTTCCCCTGCCAAGATCATAAAGAAGTTTTATGATAAGGGCGAGAAACCGAAATTAAAACTGGCTTTAGTTGAAAATGTTGCTTACGAAAGCAAACAATTAAACGAGCTTGCATCACTGCAATCCATGCCGGAAGTTATTTCTTCAATAATTGGAAGTCTACAAGCGCCAATATCTGGTATTGTTGGCACAATTAATGCAGTAATCAGAGACCTGGCTTCAATTGTAGAAGAAGTAGCAAAACAAAAAGCAAATTAAAATAAAAAACTTAATAATTAAGGGAGATACATTAAAATGTCCGTAGTAGAAGAATTAGTCGAAAAAATCAGCAGCCTGACACTTTCAGATGCTTCTGAATTAAAGAAAGCATTGGAAGATAAATTTGGCGTTACTGCTGCTGCGCCTGTTGTTATGGCAGGAGCTACAGGCGGCGCTCCAACTGCAGCCGCTGAAGAAAAAACAGAATTCTCAGTAGTACTGCTTGATATTGGCGCTTCTAAGATCAATGTTATCAAAGCTGTTAAAAATGCTACAGGTCTTGGCTTAACAGAAGCTAAATCACTTGTAGAAAGCGCTCCAAAAACAGTAAAAGAAGGCTTACCAAAAGCTGATGCTGAAAAATTAAAAGCAGATCTTGAAGCTGCCGGCGCTAAAGTAGAATTAAAATAATTTAAAAGAATATAAAAATTCTATTCAAATCATAGGTTCTAACTGAATCCTATAAACTCAAAAAATACTTAAATTCATAATTTTTAGGCAAGCCATACCCTAATGGCTTGTCTATTACCTATTTATATAAACCCCCATCGGGAGGTCAAAAAAAAAAATGCCAATAGACATATCGAAATTCATTTTCAACGGAGAGCGCATCTACTTATCACAATCAGGGAAGCAGCCTGATGCCCCTGACTTACTTAATGTGCAGTTACAGGCATTTAAGGAATTCCTTCAGGAAGATGTTGCGCCAAATGAAAGAAAAGATACAGGAATGCAGGCTGTTTTTTCAAGAAATTTCCCTATAACAGATTCCAGGGAAACTGCGCTTCTTGAATTCATCGAATATTATCTTGAAAAACCGCAGTATTCTATCCGCGAATGCCAGGAGCAGGGCTTAACTTATGCTGTATCTTTAAAAACCAAGTTAAGACTTTCAACCAAGCCTAATAAAGAAGCAAAAGAATATTCAAACGCTGTTGAACAGGATGTTTATATGGGTAATATTCCGTATATGTCACCTTATGGCAGCTTCGTTATCAATGGCGCTGAAAGAGTAATAGTATCTCAGCTTCACAGGGCTCCCGGTGTTGTATTCAGCGAATCGCTGCATCAAAACGGAACTAAACTTTTTTCGGCAAGAATTATCCCGATGAAAGGTTCATGGGTTGAATTTACAACTGATATCAACAACTGTTTGTTTGCATACATTGATAGAAGAAAGAAATTCCCCGTTACTACTATATTAAGAGCGCTTGGCTACTCAACTAACGAAGAAATCCTCGAGCTCTTCGGTCTCCTTCAGGTTGTTGAAAGAAAAGAGCTGAAGAATTTTATGGGCAAACAGCTTAGCGATGATCTTATTGATAAAGAAACCGGTGAGTTAATTGCTGAGAAAGCGACAGAAGTTGATGATGAACTTATTGAAAAGATAAACAAATCATCTATTACCAAAATAAAATTATTTAAGTCAGAAAGACCGTATGAAGAATCACTTATTGCAAACACACTGAATAAGGATGCTGCGCAATCTGAAATAGACGCTTTAGAACAGATATCAGAACAATTAAGACCCGACCAGGATGATGAGTCAGCAAAGAATCTTGTTGATAAATTATTTTTCAATGAAAAGAAATATGACCTTGGCCAGGTTGGAAGGTACAAGCTTAATTATAAATTAGGTCTTGAAATTCCATTTGATAAAACAGTTCTTACAAAAGAAGATATTATTTCCATCATCAATTACCTTGTTGATCTTGAAGTAGGTAAAAAGACAATTGATGATATAGATCATTTAGGCAACAGGCGTGTACGCTCAATTGGCGAGCAGCTTGCAGCACAGTTCAACGTTGGACTTGCCAGAATGTCAAGGACAATCCGCGAACGTATGAGCATTCACGATGAAGAGAACATTACTCCGGGTAACCTTGTAAGCGCAAGAACAATTACTACTGCTCTTGTTTCATTCTTTGGAACAAGTCAGCTTTCACAGTATATGGATCAAACAAATCCACTCAGTGAAATGACCCATAAGAGAAGGGTTAGCGCGCTTGGACCGGGCGGTTTAACCAGGGAAAGAGCGGGCTTTGAAGTACGTGACGTACATTATACTCACTACGGCAGGCTCTGCCCTATCGAAACTCCTGAAGGTCCGAACATTGGTCTTATTTCATCTTTATGCACACATGCAAGGATAAGTGATTTTGGATTTATTGAAACTCCTTACAGAAAAGTTAAGAACGGAAAAGTACTGAATGAAATTGATTACTTATCCGCGGAAAAAGAAGATGACTTTATTATTGCGCAGGCTAATGTTGAGCTTGAAGGCAATAAAATGATAGAGCATAAGATCAAAGCAAGATATAAAGGTGACTTCCCTATTGTAAATCCGGAGGAAGTACATTATATGGATATTGCTCCAAACCAGATAGTTAGCGCAGCAGCAGCGCTTATCCCCTTCCTTGAGCATGATGATGCAAATAGAGCTCTGATGGGATCCAATATGCAGCGTCAGGCAGTTCCGTTATTAAGGCCTGAAGCACCGCTTATTGGTACAGGTTTCGAGAAAAAAGTAGCAAATGATTCAAGAACATTGATACTTGCAGAAGCAGATGGTGTTGTTGAACACGTTTCCGCTGAAAAGATAGTAGTAAAATACGATATCGATAAAAATTCAGATGAATCACTCTTAAGTTTTGATGATGAAGAGATAAAAGAATATAACCTGATAAAGTTCTTAAGAACCAACCAGGATACTTCTATTAACCAGAAACCTATTGTTAATGTTGGACAGCGTGTTAAAAAAGGCGAGTGCCTTGCTGATGGCGCTGCAACAGATAAAGGTGAACTAGCTCTTGGCAGAAGTGTTTTAGTTGCATTTATGCCATGGAGAGGTTACAACTTTGAAGATGCTATTGTAATCAGCGAAAGGATAGTTGCTGAAGATGTTTATACTTCATTACATATTGAAGAATATAACTTACAGGTCAGAGATACCAAACGCGGAGAAGAAGAATTGACCCGCGATATACCAAATGTAAGTGAAGAAGCGACAAAAGATCTTGATGAAGATGGTATTATAAGAATTGGAGCGGAAGTAAAAGAAAACGATATATTGATCGGTAAAGTAACACCTAAGGGAGAAACTGAACCTACACCTGAAGAAAAACTCTTAAGAGCTATCTTTGGTGATAAAGCCGGTGACGTTAAAGATGCATCACTGAAAGCTCCCCCGGGAATGAAAGGTATTGTTATAAACAAAAAACTTTTCACAAGGAAACAAAGGGATACTGAAACCAAGAAAGAAGAAAAGAAAAAACTTGAAAAACTTGAACAGGATAGATATGATGCAATTAACGATCTGAACCGCAAACTGGCTGAGAAGTTAGGGCATATATTCGATAATAAAGACTCATTAGGAATCCGTGATATTGATGGCAGCATTATTATCAGAGGCGGTACAACTATTAAAAAAGATACCTTCCTGAAGAATCTCGAAAATCCTAATTTCAGGATCGATAATCTTGATGTATCAAATGAATGGACTTCTTCAAAAAAAGGACAGTCTTTACTCCAGCATTTATACAGGAATTTTAAGACAAGGTTAAGCGATATTGAAGAAAGAACAAAGAGAAACAGGAATAAGATAGTATTAGGCGATGAACTGCAGACCGGTGTTGTTAAAATGGCAAAGGTCTATATTGCCAAGAAGAAGAAACTTTCTGTAGGTGATAAAATGGCAGGACGTCATGGTAACAAAGGTGTTGTGGCAAAAATAGTACCAAGACAGGATATGCCTTTTATGCCTGACGGAACTCCTGTAGATATAGTTCTTAATCCGCTTGGCGTACCATCGAGAATGAACCTTGGGCAGCTTTATGAAACAGCTTTAGGCTGGGCAGCTAAATTACTTGGCTGCACATTTGCTACCCCTGTATTTGACGGCGCATCGTTTGAAGATATTACTGATATTCTGGTTCAATCAGGTTTACCCAGCAACTCCAGAACTGTATTATTTGACGGACAGACCGGAGAAAGATTTGACCAGCAGGTAACTGTAGGCTATATCTATATGATGAAGCTTTCGCATTTATCAGATGATAAGATACATGCCAGGTCAATAGGACCATACTCACTTATTACTCAGCAGCCACTTGGCGGTAAAGCCCAGTTTGGCGGACAAAGATTTGGAGAGATGGAAGTTTGGGCGCTTGAAGGTTATGGCGCTGCATACACACTCCAGGAAATACTTACTGTTAAGAGTGATGATGTTACCGGCAGATCTAAAACATATGAAGCGCTTATTAAAGGTGAAAATACTCCTGAACCACAGGTTCCGGAATCATTCAATGTTTTGGTAAAAGAACTCCAGGGCTTGTGCCTTGATATTACATTAGAATAATTAAACTCATAAAAACATATGTTTTTTAAAAGAGATCAGAAAAAAGTAAAAAAAGTCTTCACAAAGATCGCAATAAACCTGGCATCGACAGATTCGATCATCAGGAATTCGCACGGTGAAGTACTTAAACCTGAAACAATTAACTACAGAACATTTAAACCGGATAAAGACGGTTTGTTCTGTGAAAAGATATTTGGCCCGGTTAAAGACTGGGAATGCCATTGCGGTAAATACAAAGGCATAAGATATCACGGAATAGTTTGTGACAGGTGCGGTGTTGAAGTTAACTTAAAGAGCTTAAGGCGCGAAAGAATGGGACATATCTCACTCAGCGTACCAGTAGTTCATATATGGTACTTCCGCTCAACTCCAAGCAAAATCAGTTATTTGCTTGGTCTAACAAATAAGGAACTGGAAAGAATTATTTATTACGAAAACTATGTTATCGTAAACCCGGGACCTACAGCATATACTAAGAACGACCTTTTAACAGAAGATGAATATTTAAATGCGCTCAATAACCTTCCTGAAGACCAGGAAGAGCTTGATGATTTTGACCCTAATAAGTTTGTATGTAAAAATGGCGCAGAAGCTGTAAAAGAACTGTTAAAAAGAGTGGAAGTTGATGAAGATGTATCTAGACTCAGAATACAGTTGTATGATGAAACTTCAGTACAGAAAAAACTTGACCTGATAAAAAGATTAAGGGTATTAAAATCTTTCCAGAAAAAAGAGGGCAGAAGGCAGAATAAACCTGAATGGATGATACTTGATGTTGTTCCGGTTATTCCACCTGAATTAAGACCTCTTGTGCCGCTTGAAGGCGGAAGGTTTGCTACATCAGATCTTAACGATCTTTATAGAAGAGTTATCATAAGAAATAACCGTCTGAAAAGATTAATTGATATTAAAGCGCCTGAGGTTATCTTAAGAAATGAAAAAAGAATGCTTCAGGAAGCAGTTGATGCATTGCTTGATAACTCAAGACGCGCAACAGCAGTTAAATCAGAAAACAGACCGCTTAAATCATTATCAGATATTTTAAAAGGTAAACAGGGTCGTTTCAGGCAGAACCTCTTAGGAAAACGTGTTGATTATTCAGGCCGTGCTGTTATTGTTGTTGGACCTGAGTTAAAACTTCATGAATGCGGATTACCTAAGGATATGGCTCTTGAATTGTTTAAGCCTTTTGTTATAAGAAGGCTTATTGACAGGGACCTTGTAAAAACTGTTAAGAGTGCAAAAAAATTAATTGAAAGAAGAACTCCCGAGGTTTGGGAAGTACTTGAAAATGTTATAGAAGGTCATCCAATAATGCTTAACCGTGCCCCTACCCTGCACAGATTAAGTATTCAGGCTTTCCAGCCTATATTGGTTGAAGGTAAAGCTATCAGGCTTCACCCGCTTGTTTGTACAGCGTTTAATGCGGATTTTGATGGTGATCAGATGGCGGTACATGTACCACTCTCACCGGAAGCGCAGCTTGAAGTAAGAGTACTTATGCTTTCAAGCCATAACCTGATGTCACCTCAAAATGGCGACCCGATAACTGTGCCTAACCAGGAAATAGTTTTGGGATGCTACTATCTTACAAAATACAGAAAAGGTGATTTAGGAGAAGATAAAATATTTTCAAGTCCCGATGAAGTTGTAGTTGCTTTGAATAACTACAGAGTTGGTCTTCATGCTAAGATAAAAGTAAGAATTAAAGGCGAAATAATTGAAACTACTGTTGGAAGGGTTATATTTAACCAGATAGTTCCGGCAGGAGCAGCGTATATTAATGAGCTTTTAACTAAAAAAGGTATTATTAAAAATATCGCTAAGGTATTCAAAAGTGTTGGCAACAAGAAAACAGTTGAATTCTTAGATTCATTGAAAGATATCGGATTCCGTTATGCTATGAAAGGCGGTCTCTCGGTAAACCTAGATGATATTAATATTCCGGGCAGTAAAGAAAAAATAATTGAAACTGCTCAGAAAAAAGTTGATGCTATTGAAAAGTCAAGGATGAGGGGTCTTATCACCGAAGGTGAAAGATACAATAAAGTAATTGATATTTGGACACATGCTACCAATGATGTAAAGAGCGATCTCATGACAACCTTAAGGACTTCAAGAGACGGTTTCAACTCATTGCATATGATGATAGATTCAGGAGCGCGTGGTTCACAGGACCAGGTAAGCCAGCTTGCGGGTATGAGAGGTCTTATGGCTAAACCGCAAAAGTCTATGACAGGACAAGCAGGTGAAATTATTGAAAACCCGATCATTGCTAACTTCAAAGAAGGTCTTTCAATTCTTGAATACTTTATATCAACACACGGAGCAAGAAAAGGTTTAGCTGATACAGCATTAAAAACAGCTGATGCAGGTTATTTAACACGTAAACTTGTTGATGTATCGCAGGATGTAATTATTTCAGAAATGGACTGCGGAACTATCAGAGGCTTGACCGTTGAAGCTTTAAAAGACGGTGAAGATATCAAAGAACCATTGGCAGAAAGAATATTAGGACGCGCTGCCCTGCAGAATATTGTTGACCCGTTAACAAGGAAAACAATTCTTAAAGCAGGCGAGATAATAGATGAAGATCTTGCTCAGCAGGTTTCAGGAACATCTATACAGGCGGTTGAGATCCGTTCTGTACTGATGTGTGAATCACGTAAAGGTATATGCGCAAAATGTTACGGAAGAAACCTGACAACAGGCAAGCTTGTTGATGTTGGTGAAGCCGTTGGCGTTGTTGCCGCGCAGTCTATCGGTGAGCCTGGAACACAGCTTACATTACGTACATTCCATATCGGTGGTACAGCAAGCAGAATTGTAACTCAATCCAGGATTCCTACTAAATTCCCCGGCAAAGTTAAATTTGACAGCATAAAATCTATCAAATATACAAACCCGGCATCAACTGAGGGCGAGTATTATGTAACTCATAGCCGTAACGGTATAATTCAGATTCTTGATGAAAATAACCGCCTCGTATCAAAATATGATGTTCCTTACGGAGCTCATTTAATGATAAAAGACGGAGAAATGGTTGAAAAGAACCATGTACTTTATGAATGGGATCCATACAACTCGGTGATTGTTGCTGAACATAACGGAACAACGAGGTATTTAGACTTAAAAGAAAATGTAAGTTACGCGGAAGCTCCTGATGAAACTACAGGACACATTCAGAAAGTGGTTACTGAATCAAAGGATAAGACTTTAAGTCCGACAATTCAGATAACTGACTCCAAGGGTGACCTGCTTAGTCAATATATAATTCCGGCTCAGGCGCATTTGCTTGTAAATGACGGCGAACCAATTTATGCCGGTCAGATACTTGTTAAAATTCCAAGAGATACCGGTAAAACAAGAGATATCACAGGCGGTCTGCCAAGAGTAACAGAGTTGTTCGAAGCAAGAAGCCCGAACTCTCCTTCAGTTGTAACTGAAATAGATGGATACATCGAAATTGGCGCAATTAAAAGAGGTTCACGTGAAGTTAGAGTAAAAACTGCGGATCTTTCTGTAGAAAAGAAATATATGATCCCGGTTGGTAAACATATTCTGGTAAGAGATGCTGATTTTGTTAAAGCAGGTGAAGCGCTCTCCAGCGGTTCAGTTGACCCGCATGATATTCTGAGAATCAAAGGTGTCGCTGATGTTCAGGCATATCTTGTAAATGAAATTCAGGAAGTTTACAGAATGCAGGGTGTAAAAATTAACGATAAGCACATTGAAGTAATTGTAAGACAAATGCTTCAGAAAGTGCGTGTTGTTGATTCAGGCGATACAATGTTCTTAGAAGGTGATGTTGTTCACCGCTTTAAATTCTTAAATGAGAATGAATCATTAAGGAATAAAGTTGTTGTGAAAGATAAAGGAGATTCAAACAAGGTGAAAATGTATGATATGATGGATAAGAAGAAGTTAAAAGAACTTAATGCTGAGCTTAAGAAGAAATCTAAAACACTCATCGAGTTCAGGGATGCCAACCCGGCTATCGCTAACCCGATATTGCTTGGAATTACTCAGACATCACTCACAACAGATAGCTTTATTTCAGCAGCTTCGTTCCAGGAAACCACAAAGGTATTAACAGATGCCGCAATCGAAGGCAAAGTTGATTTCCTCCAGGGTTTAAAGGAAAACGTTATTGTTGGTCAGCTTATTCCGGCAGGTACGGGACTCAAAGCTTACAAGGATCTCCTTGTTACAAGTAAAGATATCGAGCAGCCTGAAGAAGAAAAGCCAAAGAAGAAAAAGGCTAAGAAGAAAGTAAAAGAAGCTGTTGAAGCAGAATAATTAATGTTTATATAATATTCATAAAACCCCGGATAACAGTTCGGGGTTTTTTGTTTGCTACTGTCATTCCCGTTAGCCTTGTTTCTAAGGCGAAGGCGGGAATCCAGACTTTTAGATTTTAATAATTAGAAGAATCAACATATTTCATTTCACAACAAAGGACTAAAACTCAAAGGAAATCCATATAATTATTCAGGTTTTCAGTCTATTCTTACATTTGCTTTATTATTTTATTTTTTTATTTTGCATAATCTATGGCAAAAATAATTTCATTACTTATAGTAACTGGACCTGTTGGCGTGGGTAAATCAAGTATTGCCGATGCTGTTTTCAATATGCTTGTTCAAAAGAAAATAGCTAGCGCAGTAATAGATGTTGATAGTTTCAGATCGGCTTATCCCCCTCCGCCGAATGACCGCTTTAATACGATGCTGGTCTATAAAAACCTGGCTTCCGTATGGCCTAATTATGATGCACTTGGAATAAAACACCTGATAATACCAAATGTTATTGAAAACAGTGAAGAAATTGAACAGTATAAAGCAGTAATACCAAACGCTTCAATTACTACTATTCGTCTTATGGCAAGCATTCCTACTCTACACAAGAGGCTGGAGAACAGAGAGTCCGGAGATTCCTTAAAATGGCACAAAAACCGTGCTATAGAGCTTCATGAACAGTTTCAAAAGAAAAAATTAGAGGATATAGTTATCGATACCGGAAATAAGTCCATTGAGGAAATTGCGCATAATATACTTTACGATTGGCTCAAAATATAACATGAAAACCATAAACGAATATTTCGATTACCTTTATACACTTGAGCGTACTGGAATGAAATACGATCTTTCTAATATTACAAAGCTATGTAATGCTTTAGGCAACCCGCAAAATAATTTCAGATCAATACATATAGCGGGTACAAACGGCAAAGGCGCAACAGCATCCGTGACCGCTTCAGCTTTAAAAGAACATGGATTAAAAACCGGATTATTTACCTCCCCTCATATTTTAAATTTTAATGAAAGAATCAGGATAAACGGCAAATG
>JANPBV010000515.1:0-7414 GCA_031430615.1 Ignavibacteria bacterium
TAAGGTGGATTGCCCACAATAGCATCAAAGCCACCACGACCCCCTTGTCCTTCGGACACTCCCCCTTGTGAAGGGGGAGATTTAAATATATGCGGAAATGCATCTTCAAAATTCATTGCGTTAATTTTGCGCTCTTCTTCATCTGGAAACATATTGCCATCTCTGATATCTGTTCCAATTAAAGAATTACCGCAAACAATATTTTTACTTAGATCTGGAAGTATTTTAGATTTAAAGAATAATTCACCCTGTTGAATACTTGCAAGGGTTTCATCTTCAAGCAGTTTTAAAAACAAAGAAAGTTGTGTTACTTCAACTGCCTGCGCATCAATATCAACCCCGAATATATTTTGCTTTAAAATATTTTTTTTCTGCTCTAAGCTTAATATCCAATGACCCTCTTTATGTATGCATCCTGCTTTTTCAGCCTCTGCGGGGTTTTGCTGATACCATTTTGCTATATAATGCAATACGGTATCGTAAACAGTAATTAAAAATGATCCGCTTCCGCAGGAAATATCAGCAAAACTAAGTTTTGAAATTTCTTTAGGTGTTTTGCTATCAATTAATTTACCAACAGTATTTTCAACAATATACTGCACAATGTATTGGGGGGTGTAATATACACCGCCTGCTTTTCGTACTTCAGGTTTTTCTTCTATTTTAACCTGTTTAGCAGTAGCAACTACTACTTTACCTAAGAATCGTTCATAGATAGAGCCCAGTATATGAATAGGAAAATAATTAAATAAGTAAGGTGAGTTTTGTATGCATATTTCCTCGCATATACCACGGAAAACTGTATCATCCGGTGGGTTTAAGACCCCCTTTTTGACCCCTTCGTCACTTCGTGACACTTCCCTCTGAGAAACCAGATCTTCGACTTGTAAAGGGGAAGACGAATAGCGTTTTACAGTCCCCTCCCGTGTCAGAGCCAGGTCTTTCGACTTACCAAGGAGGGGTGTCCGTAAGGACGGGGAGGTCATCTTATCAATGAAATGTTCTTTAAATACAACTCCATTGTATTTATCGTTAAGTTGTTTAGAGTCATTTACAAAATCCTGCCATGCTGAAGGGCTTTTTTCCCCGTATTTATCAATATGGGTTTCACCCTCAATCAATTTATCTTCTAAAAATCTTATGAAAACAAGTCTATCTATCACTCTTTGTGTTGCTTCGGTTAATGATTCACTATCAAGCGAAGGATTACTTTTTTTGAATGCTTTTGCAAGAGTGTTCCTGATCTCATCAAGTTCTTCAAGGAATGCGTCATCAAGGCTTTTATAGGCTCCGGCAAACAATCCTTTCTGAAATGCTTTACCTTTGGGCTTTGGAAGTGTTTTAGCTAATTTTGTAATTGAGTTCTCGGCAACTGCTTCGCGTGAGAAAAGATAATATATTTCATGAAATTTCTCTTTGTTAATGTAATCACTGTAATGAAAACTCTTAATTCTTTTATCCAGTGAAAATTTAACATTTTTGATATTGGGCTGAGAGCGTGAGTCAATAATATGAAATTCCTCAAAATCCGTTAATACTACAATCGGGTTTTCAGCATTCCAACCGTAACGTATTGCCTGAAAGTAATCATTGGGGTTATATAAGGTTCTTGAAGGTTTCTTTGCTTCAACAAAAAAAACCGTATCTCTATAATTTGGAGCTAATGCAAAAGAGTAATCAGCCCGCTTTCTTGCATCTCCAATATCAACTCCACGCTCAACTTTAACTTCCTGCTCATACGGGTTCTTCTGCAAATCATGGTTAACATCCCATCCTAAGGCTATAAAGAATTTATCAATATAATCTTTCCTTACCTGAGATTCTGAATATTCAGATAATAAAAAGTGTTTTTCGTTTGCTTTAAAATCTTCAACTAGCTTTTCAATCGTATTGTACGCAGTTTCAAGGGACATTTAAGTAAGTCCTTACTATTTTAGGTTTAACAGATTTTTCAAATTTAGTTATTTTCAATAACTTATAAAAGGTTAAATAAAAAAAAACATTACGCCCTTTCAGGGCTTATATGATCTTTGGTTTGGTTCGATGGACTTCGTCCATCGTTTTGATATTAAGCCCTTTCAGGGCTATTTTTCCTGCAATTGATGCAGGGCATGAATGATCCCTCAAGCGGGATTTCAATTAAACTCCGTTTAATTTCAACAAGCGTTAATCCCTCCGCCTCGACTTTCCTTCCTCCGCTACAGCGGATTAAGGCTTAGCGCTTCGCGGTTTTAAGGCACGGCGCTTTTTGAAAGTAGGTTTAGCTGTTAATTTATTTGGGAAATTTGCGACTTTTAATAATCATAATATTTCCTCAAATTTGGGAATAATATGCCACAAAATCACACAAAAGACGGTTTAAATGAAGAAGTAACAGAACACCAAAATCCGGTTGTACGGTGGACACTGCTTATTGGCGGATTTGCGCTGGTTGGAATAGGTGTGCTTGGTATGTTCCTGCCGCTTCTTCCAACGACTGTATTCTTTTTACTTGCCGGATGGTGTTTTGCCAGAAGCTCACAAAAGTTTCATCACTGGCTGCATAACAACAAACTCTTTGGCAGATACCTTCGTAACTATCGTAAGGGCGGGGGGATGACAGTTGGCTCAAAAATATTTTCAATAGTATTTTTACTTTTTGGTATATCTATATCAGTATTTTTCCTAACTGATAATTTATACATAAGGATACTGCTTGCCGCTATTGCTGTTGGAGTTACCTGGCATTTACTGGCGATAAAAACGATTAGTAAAGATTCATCAGATTAGTCAGATTCATCAGATTTCGGATTGCGGATTTTTGATTTCGGATTAAAAGCATTATAGGTTTTGATCTTTGCGGCTTGGCGTGAAATTTAATGTTGAAGATTATCCCGCTAAAGCAGGATTTCAAAAGGTTGAAAATATCAAATCGAAAATAACTTAAATTATTAATGGTGTATATAATCAAGGACAAAGTAAATTCAGGTGAGAGTGGATTCAACGCTTGCTGCCTGCGTTTTCACTTCGGCAGCGGGACGCTCAGGATGTTAAATGTCTAAAACACGATCGGAAAAATTATCACCTGAGAGCTTTAAAGAAGAGCGTGAAATGCTAAATGAGCTGCGCCCGCAGACATTTGCGGATTTTGTGGGTCAGGAAAAGATAAAAAGCAATGTAGGCGTATCAATATCAAGCTCGAAGAAGCGGGGTGATTCACTTGACCATGTGTTATTTACGGGTCCGCCCGGACTTGGCAAGACAACGCTTGCGTATATCATTGCCGGAGAAATGGGTTCGCGCATTATCACAACATCGGGTCCGGTGTTAGAAAAGCCCGGCGATATTGCGGGTATGCTTACAAAACTTGAAGCCAAGGATATTTTATTCATAGATGAGATACACCGCATACCAAAAGTTATTGAGGAGTATCTTTATTCTGCAATGGAAGATTTTAAGCTTGAAATAATTATAGACCAGGGTCCCGGCGCAAGGAGTGTTAGCCTGCAGCTGGAAAAGTTTACTCTAATTGGTTCTACCACACGCTCTGGCTTACTTAGCTCGCCATTTCTTGATAGGTTTGGTATCAGCTGCCGACTGAAATATTACAATATTGATGAACTTGCTGATATAGTTAAACGGTCTTCTGGAATTTTAAAAATTAAGATTGAAGATGAAGGAGCATTGATAATTGCAAAACGCTCCCGTGGTACCCCCCGAATTGCAAACCGCTTACTTAAGCTTACCCGTGATCTCGCAATTGTGAAAAACAAAGGTATTATAACCGCTGATATAGCCGATGAATGCCTTAACAACTGGGAAATTGATCACCTTGGACTGGATGAGCTTGATAAAAAAATCCTGACAACTATTATAGATACATATAATGGCGGACCCGTCGGGCTGAACTCTATTGCGGTTTCGGTCGGCGAAGAATCAGGTACGATAGAAGAAGTGTATGAGCCTTTTTTAGTGCAGGAAGGATTTATCCGCCGTACATCACGCGGCAGAGAGGCAACTGAGCTGGCGTATCAGCATCTTGGCATAACGAAAAAAGTCAGGAAAAGTAAAACGGAAAATGGACTTTTTGATTGAGCGGTTTCGGATTGCGGATTTCGGATTGGAGATTTCGGATTAAAGTTTGTTTATTGCTCATTGTTCATTACTCATTGATAATTGAATCCTGATGAAGTATAAAAAGTTAAACAAAGCTTTCTACCTTAAACCATGTTTGAAGGCTGCCAAAGAATTGATTGGCAAGATGTTAGTAAGGAAGAAGGGGAAGAAAGTTTATTCAGGAATCATTGTTGAGACCGAAGCATATTTGGGTGATAGGGATGCAGCGTCACATTCATTTAACGGGGTAACCAAACGCAATGAGGTTATGTTTGGTGAAGGGGGCAATGCTTATGTTTACTTTACTTATGGCAATCACCACTGCGTAAATATTGTGATAGGAAAATCGGGTTTAGCGCGCGCAGTTTTAATTCGCGCAGTCGAGCCGGTAAAAGGAATCAGATACATGAGGATGAACAGGGGAACTGATGATGAGTATAATCTTACAAGCGGTCCTGGTAAGTTGTGTAAGGCAATGGAAATTGATCTGAGACAAAATGGAAAATCATTAATGGGTGATGAAATATTTATTGCTGAACCAAAGGAAAATAGAAAGCATAAAGTAATTAGCACAAAAAGAATTGGCATCACAAAGAACGCAGATAAATTATACAGGTTTATAGATCCAATCAGTCCGTATGTTTCACGTATCAATTACAAGGCTTTACTTAAAAAAACTAAATAGTAAATTAATCATCCCGTTTAATGATAACTGTTGAAAATCTTGTAAAGGTATATCCAAATGATGTGAAAGCAGTTGACGGGATATCGTTTGGTATTGAGCGGGGTGAGGTTTGCGGATACCTTGGTTCCAACGGCGCGGGCAAGAGCACAACAATACGTATCATCTGCGGAATGCTTGGGGCAACATCAGGCAGTGTGCATATCAACGATTTCAATGTATTTGAAGAACCCAACACCGTGAAGAAAATGATAGGTTATGTACCTGAAACCGGCGCGCTCTTTCTATCGCTTACACCGTTTGATTTCCTGCAGTTCGTTTGCCGTATGTATGATATACCTGAGAATGTTTATAAACACAGAATATACGCTTTCATGGAAATGTTTGACCTGGAAAATGAGGTAAACACTCCGATGCATTCATTTTCCAAGGGGATGAGGCAGAAGGTGCTGATAATATCTTCTCTGATACATGACCCCGAGGTAATTGTGTGGGATGAACCTTTAAGCGGGATAGATTACAATACAACTATGATAGTACGGAATCTTGTGAAAGACCTTGCTGAGAGCGGGAAGACTTTCTTTTATTCAACCCACTTAGTTGAAAGCGCGGAAAAAATGTGCAATAAGATAATTATCATTAATGCGGGAAAGATAACGTATGATGGCGCTGTTACAGCCGGCACAAGCGCAGAGCTTGAAGAACTGATGAAAACATACAGTACACCTTTTGATTTGAAAGGTAAACTGCCCGGTTTGTATAGTGATGTATCAAATGGTTAAGTTATTTAACAATAAATTTGATGCATATTAATATTGCATTATAATTGAAAGCAAAATATATAAAATGGTTAGTCCTCTTTACTGCAATTCAGTATAATTTACTTGCGCAAAGTGATTTTACTGATGTTCAGACCTTTATTGACAGCAACATAACGCGCAACTTCCTTCTCACCAATTTTGATGATAACCGCAGCACGGCATCTCTTATTTCACGGTTTAACTACTACAATAAATACAAAAAGTTCAACGTTTTCTTAAAGAATTATTACTCATCATCAGTCACAAAACTGAATGAAAATCTCTTCCGTGATTTTGATAATGTGAAATTAACCGGCGGCTATGAAGTAAGTAATGAACTGAATATTTCAGCTAATTATTTCGCGCAATTTTTCAGCGATGACAGGACTTTCCAGTTTAAGGGTTCATCAACCAATATGTTATACCTAAGCTCGCTCTATGACGCGGTAATTAAGGGCTCGCAAGTGTATTCAACCCTTAATGCAGGCTACAAAGTAGAAAGCCAGTTTGATGAGCTGAATAAGGGTCCAAGTGTTTCAGGGGAATTCAGTATTTACAATCTAAGCCTATCGGATTTTATAGTTGACGGACAATTAAAGCTTGGGTATGAGTCAATTGATCCGAGGAAGAAGAGCCTGATATACAGCAGGATATTTTTTGAAAAACCTTTTGAGAATAATCTGGCTAAAAATGAATTTGACGGAATGTTTTCCAGGGTGAGGAAGGATTTTTATTTTCCGGCTGATAATAATTCTATCCAGCAATTCGGCATAAAAAATAATATCGAAAAAAGAATTGAGAATATTTTTAAATTCTACAATAGGTTTGATTATACCATATCCAATTCAGTTGCAGTAGTGTTTAACATCAACCCTGATTACCGCAGGGTAACAAAGGAAAATACCTATATTCCCGTTACGGTTAACTCACAGCCAAGCATTTACGATACAGATATACAGGATCTGAGCATTGCCGGAGATATTGCTATGAATTTTCAAATGAAGAAAATTGATTACCAGATTAAAGCATATTACAGGGAAAGGGATGAGAAGCATTTCCTGATGAATCCGGGCAGAATAAACAGCAATTTTGTTAAGATAATAGAAGATAACGAGGCGACCAAGAATAATCATTCATCCATTTTTAAATTGAATTCAAACCTGTACTATAATATCAATCTAATGAACAGGCTGGAGCTTACCGGAAGCGCATCAATTTTGAAATACGATACCCAGAGTGATCTTAATTATGATGACAGAGATGAGCTTGGATATCTGATATATTTTGCCCACCGCTTTAATAATTTAAGGAACCTTGTGCTGATAAGCTCATTTGATGTTAATCTATATCACACAGTTTACTTATTCTCCCAGAAAAGTTCTAATAATAACTGGAACCGTGTTATCCGTTTTACAAGCAAAAGTTTTTTTGAGCCAAGCGATAAGTTCAGGAATGTTGGGACATTCAGTGTGCTGGCAAATTATACTGTGTATGATTTTCAGGATATTATTTCGACTGTAAAGAGCTATTCATTCAGGCAGCTTAGTTTAAAGGATTCGGTAATTGTAAAGTTTGGTGAGCACTTTGGTACTGATATTTACGGCGAGATAAAGTATTATGAAAGGGGTGAGCTGAACTGGAACAGCTTCTCTCAGCGCCCGGTGAACTATTTTGAGGACAAAATTATTAATTCTGAATTAAACTATTTTTTCAATAAATTTATAACTTTCTCTGGCGGTTACCGCTACTTTGAGCAAAGAAGATTCAATTACCTTAATGGTGAACGGGTTTTTGATAATTATGTAAGGACAACGGGACCGTTTTTGAAAATAAGCGC
>JANPBV010000516.1:0-6526 GCA_031430615.1 Ignavibacteria bacterium
TGAACGTTTAAATCAAGAGAAACCTAAACCTGCACAAAAATAAAAGCTCACAATTTTGCAATTGAGAGCCTTTCCTTGGGGTAAAACAAAAAAACAATTTACTCATAAGGGAAATGCTGTTTTAAAATTTTACAGCCCGTACATATCAATAATTTCCTGTTTAGTCTTGCCAAGTATTCCGAATTTCTTTCCGGCACTTGTAAATGCAGCCAATGCTTTTTCTAAATGATGCATTTCATGCGCTGCCGATAGCTGTGTGCGTATCCTAGCCTGACCCTTTGGGACTACAGGAAAGAAGAATCCGACCGCATAAATACCATCATCATACAATGTTTTGGCAAAATCCTGTGAAAGCTTTGCGTTAAATAACATAACTGGAACTATTGGTGTCTCCCCTTCTTTGATAATTAAGCCGGCTTCGGTCAAACCTTTACGCCAGTAAGCAGTGTTGCGCTCTAATTTATCACGGCGTTCTGTTGATCTGGAAATTATATCAAGCACTGCCAATGCACCTGATACAACTACAGGCGCAACAGTATTGCTGAATAAGTATGGTCTTGCCTTCTGGCGGCACATTTCGACTATTTCTTTTCTTCCAGATACACATCCTCCTGATGCTCCTCCTAATGCTTTGCCAAGCGTTGTTGTGATAATATCTATTTTACCTACTACACCGCAATGCTCATGCGTACCTCTACCTGTTTTGCCTATGAATCCTGATGCGTGTGAATCATCAACAAATACCATAGCATTATATTTTTCGGCAAGCTCTACAATCTTATCAAGTTTGGCTAAATCGCCATCCATGCTGAAAGAACCATCGGTAATTATGAGTCTAACTCGTTTATCCTGGTGAAGCTTTAGCTTATCTTCAAGGTGAGCCATATCTGAGTGCTTATAAGTATCCTGGTGTGCTTTGCATAAACGCATACCATCAACTATTGAAGCGTGGACGAGCCTGTCTGCAATCATAACATCCTGTTCCGTGAGTACAGCTTCAAATACACCCGCATTTGCATCCATGCATGAGGGGAATAATATTGTATCTTCTGTTCCTAAAAATTCCGTTAAACGGTGCTCAAGTGTTTTGTGAATATCCTGTGTACCGCATATAAAACGGACTGAGGACATTCCGTAACCGCGTGAATCAAGTCCGGCATGAGCAGCTTTTATTACATCCGGGTGTGATGATAAACCCAGGTAATTATTTGCGCACATGTTAATTTCCTGTTTCTGCGCTGAGCCAATGGGAAATTCAACTTCTATATCAGCGTTCTGCGGACTAAAAATAGCCCGTTCTTCTTTAAATATTCCAAGGTTCCTTAATTCGCTTAATTGTGAACCGTATATTTCTCTAATTTCCTGTGGGTATGACATTTTATTATACCTTCCTTTTTTTGATATGATGTATAAAACCGTTAAAACGGTTTTATAGTAGTGTCAGGTATATACTGACACCACATTAATAAAATAATATGGATTCCCGCCTGCGCCTTAGAAACAAGGGAGCCGGGAATGACAAATTCAAATTTAATTTACTCCGAAACCTTTTAAAAGATCAACAATATTGTTAACGCTGTCAAATGCTTCCGGGGTTGCCTTATCATCGGAGATCGAAATATTATATTTAGTTTCTAAAAATACCTTTAACGATACCATTGAAAATGAATCAACAAAACCGCCTGTAATTAAAGCTGTATCATAATTGATAACCCTGTCATCACCATCTTCAAGGTACTCTTTTTTAACATAATCCAGAACTGTATCTTTAGCATTTTCCATTTTTTTTATTTTTTATGTTGAAAAATTCTTTTTAAAACCTCACCCCTAACCCCTCTCCTAAAAGGAGAGGGGGAAATAACCTCAAGTTAATGGGTATCACTCCCCTCTCCCTATGGGAGAGGGGCTGGGGGGTGAGGGCTACATATCGTTTTCAAGTGTTGAAATATCGCCTATTTCTTCGCCCCATTCCTTTGCCCTTAACACCCTGCGCATTATCTTGCCGCTTCTTGTTTTAGGTAAAGATTGAACAAATTCAACTTCCTGCGGCATAGCAAGAGGTGAGAGTTTCTTACGGATGAAATTCATTATTTCAAGCTCAAGCATTTTACTCTCTTCAAATCCGGGTTTAAGCGCAACGAAAGCTTTAACAACTTCCATATTGATCTGGTCAGGCTTTCCAACTGCGGCTGACTCAGCCACAGCGGGATGCTCTAATAATGCTGATTCAATTTCAAACGGTCCAACTAAATGACCTGCCGTATTTATAACATCATCATCTCTGCCTACGAACCAGTAATAACCATCTTCATCTACAGAAGCTCTATCACCGCAAATGTACCAGCCGTCAATAAATTTTTTATCATAATTTTCTTTGTTGTTCCAGTAACCTCTAAACATAGCCGGCCAACCGGGTCTTACAGCTATAACGCCAACAACACCTTTTTTATTAAAGTATTTATGTGATTTGATATCAACTAATCCAACTTCCATTCCGGGGAATGGTTTACCCATTGAGCCCGGTTTTACTTTCATACAAGGATAATTGCTGATTACCATGCTTCCGGTTTCAGTCTGCCAGTAAGTATCGTGAAATTTCATCCCGAAAACTTTTTCTGACCATAATACAGCTTCTGCATTCAGCGGTTCGCCTATGCTTGCAAGGAATCTGAGCGAAGAAAGGTCATGTTTTTTAATTGCTTCTTCGCCTTCTTTCATAAGCGCCCTGATTGCTGTTGGAGCTGAATACCAAACAGTTACATTATGTTTTTCTATAAATGAATACCAGTTTTCGGCTTTAAAGCCTGCATCCATTACACATTGAGTTACACCATTTGCCCAAGGACCTATAATACCGTATGATGTTCCAGTAACCCAGCCAGGGTCAGCGGTACACCAGAAAATATCATCTTCTTTAAGATCAAGGGAATATTTTGTTGTAATGTATTGAGAGATAACTGAATAATGCACATGCTGCGCTCCTTTAGGTTTGCCTGTTGTGCCTGAAGTGTAATGCAGAACTGAGGGCGTTTCTGCAGTTGAATGGAATATTTTATAATGGTCTATCTTTGGAAGGTTATCCAGATCCAGAATATGCTCACGTTCTTTAAGATGCATATCATCGCGCTCATCAACAATAATCACAAATTTCATGTAATCCATATCTTTTAAAATATTGCGGACCTTTGGAAGGTGTTTCTTCTGAGTAATGATAGCTGTTGTCTTTGCATCTTCAAGCCTTGTAATTAACGATTCAGAGCCGAACGCTGAGAATAGCGGCTGTACTATAGCTCCCATTTTCAATCCACCTAAGAATCCAAGATATAATTCCGGCACTTTATCCATGAACAAACATACTCTATCACCTGGTTTTATTCCCAAATTCTCTAAATACCATGCAATTGAATTTGTTGCAATTCTCATTTCATCAAAAGTCCATGTTTTAACATTTCCTTTATGATCCTGCCATATTAAAGCAGTTTTTTCCGCTTTACCTAATTTGCAGATTCTATCAGTGCAATATTCCCCAATGTTAATTACATCGCCCGGTTTATAGCCAAGCTCTTCTTCAACATTTTTCCAGTTGAAATCTTTAGTGGTTTCTTCGTAAGAGCTGATATTGTGCATAAAGTTAAACATTTTGGGTACCTCCGGTATTTTTGTCAGGACAAATATTACATATTCCTGATATACAAAAATACCTTGTTACTAATCTAAAATAGTATGATTTGGGTCAGTTTTTGAAGAAAAAGCAGATTTTTATTTATTTGCCTAAATTACCCAGATGTGTGCTTTTAAAGTTATCACTGTATTTTAAACCATAGCCAAGCATTCTATCAAAACTTGAGTGAGCAAATAGCAATATACCTGTAAACATTAATATTGGAATATTTAAGTAAATTCCTATAATATATATAATAATAGCTATACCTTTATGATGGAAAATATTGTATGTAAAAGCCCCGGTTTTGGTATTTATAAGATATCCAAGCATTCCAATATCTGGAGTTAAGAATAAGGCAGCAAAGAGCCACCAGCTATAATTCAGCAACGAAAACAGATACAAAGCAAGAATAAGCATGAATAGTTCTTCAAGCTTTATTATATTTTTCATTTAATATTACCTTCTATATTAATTGTTTTCTCTTTTTTTCTTAAATCCAGCCATACGGATAAGCATGAACATCTGCCCGCGTGTATGCGCTTCATGCTCGATAAGATGATAAATTACCCATTTGCGTGAAAACGATCTTGATCTTTCTTCGCCGTCTGATTGCCACCTTTGTGTGATTATTTCCTCAAGGTCTGCATCATTTAACGTTTGGATATATTCAATTACACTTCTTCTGCATAATTGCATTACATCAAGATATTCTTCAATCTCAATTGGTTCCTTTGGTGGATTATATGTATCCCCTGAATCAAACCATTTATCAGCAAATGAACGTTTCTTCAATTCAGCATCAATTTCAATTCCATTTAAAACATTAAGCCAGAAAAGGTCAACTTCTGCCAGATGCATTAGATATGCGCCAATCGGGAATTCACTCGGAACAGGTTCGGCGAACAATTGCTCTTTGGTTAATCCTATAACCCCTTTAAGTGTTACTTTTCGGATGTCTTCGAGCATGTATATAAGTAGTTCTGTGTTTTTCAATATGTAGTTTATTTATTTAAAGTTTTACAAAATACGATCTCTGCAGCATCCTGGATCTCGTTAATAAATCCAACCATTTTATAACGGTTTTTATCAAGTAATTTCAACATTGGCAGATTATCCGATTCTGTTGAAATAAACAATTTACTCTCATCGCATATAGTTTCTATATGATGAATTAGCTTTTCCGCAATCCCCTGCCTTCTGAAATTCTCCCTAATACATAAAAATTGAATAAATGGTTTGCCATAAAACGATCTGTTAAAAGTTAAATATCCTGCAATAAATTGCCCGGATTCATAAACCCAAATTTCCTCATTAATTATTTCATTTTCTCTGCTACCTGAAAAAATATCAAACTCATTAATTGAATTTGCATCTGTTTGAACAGCAATCCTGATACTCATAACTATCTATTAGTAAATTAAAAAAACCGTCTTCGAAATTAATTCAAAGACGGTTAAATTGTAATATTAATAATTTTTGTTATTAATACTAAACATTATACAGCAAACAATTAATTGACCGCTGATTTGATCTTTACACTGCTGCTAACGTGAGCTTCATCAGTCATTAGCTCTGTTACATTGCTTGATTCGGTTTTCATTGAGCATTTTCCGTTAAAATTGCAGCCCTGCTCGGTAATAAGATTATTTGCAGTAATATCACCGCTGACTTTTGAGCCTTTTTTTAATTCAAGCCTGTTGGTTTCAATGTTACCATCAACAGTACCGTAAACAATAACTTCAGAAGCGCAAACGCTTCCAACAATTCTGCCTGTATGACCTATAACTATGCCGCTATCACCGGTTAAGTCGCCTTTAATGGTTCCGTCTATTCTTGTAGCAGTTGGAATGAAAAAATTACCTTCAACTTTACAGCCTTCGCCAATAAGAGTTTTAATATCTTTTGATGAAGCTGATTTATTAGAAGCCGGAGCTGATACTTCTGATTGGTTTGATTTTTCTTTGCTGCCGAACATGGGTACCCCCTTCAAGAAGGATTTATATTATTAATTAGAATTTTTTATACCTTTTATTGAAAAGAAACTAAAAACTTATTCCTTAAAATACTTTCAGGAATGGTTCAGGGCTGATATCATCACCGTTTTGTCTTATCTCATAGTGTAAATGTGAACCTGTTGAGCGCCCTGTTGAACCTATATATCCAATAAGATCACCTGCTCGAACCTGCTGACCCTCGACTACATTAACTTTTGATAGATGTCCGAATAACGATTGATATCCGCTTTTATGGTCAATAACAACTGCGTTACCATAGCCGCTATACCAGTCACACCTGTTAATAATACCATCACCTGTAGCGTAAACGGGGTCGCCGGTTGGACCTTTAATATCAACACCAGGATGGAATTCACCGCTTAAGCCGCCGAATGGATTCCTTCGGTAACCGTAATCAGAACTTCTGGGTCCACTGTAAGGAAAGCCTATTGGGAGGTCTCTTAACGTATTATAAAAAACAACGGATTGTTTTTCAAAATAATCTATTTTATCGATATAAGTTTCCTTATTCTTTATACTTGGTTCACCACCGGCATTCCCGGTTTCTATAATTCCCCTGTTTTGAAGGTAGCTATCTATCATTGAAAGGTTATTATCTATCTTGTTGAGCTTTTTGCTCAGTTGCAGACTGTCATAGGTCTGCAGTCTTGTATGAACCTGAGATAACTCACTTGTTAAACTGTGTTTATCCAGACTTATCTTAAGTGAATAAGCGAATACACAAAAGAATAGGATCAGAGCAAACATTACTGCAGACCCTGCATAAATCAGATATTTTTTGTAATTAGTTATAAGGGTGCGGTTCAGTTCAATCGATCTTATTTCCTCATCATCATTACCGACAATA
>JANPBV010000517.1:0-6753 GCA_031430615.1 Ignavibacteria bacterium
GTAATCGGGACTCAGTTTACAGCTAAATCAAAAGAAGATGGCAGTTTCAGAATAACAGATGTACCGGTTGGAACATATCAACTGGAGTTCACTTCAGTTTCTTACCAAACTTATATTCAGACAGATGTTGTAGTATCTACAGGTATAGAGCGTGAGCTGATAATCGAACTTCAGGGTGTTTCTACTGAAGAGGTTGTAATTGAAGATTCACGTTTTCAAAAACCAAATGATGTTAATACCTCATTTAAATCACTTACGTTTGAAGAAATAAGGCGCTTTCCTGGAGGTCTTGAAGATATAGGAAGAGTTATACAATCACTGCCCGGCATTTCATTAACATCTGATGGAAGAAATGATCTTGTCGTAAGAGGCGGCTCACCTTCAGAAAATTTATTTATTGTTGATGGTTTTGATGTGAATAATATAAATCATTTCGGTTCACAAGGCGCAACAGGCGGACCTATAAGCATTCTTAATCTTGATTTTGTAAGGAATGTAAACTTTTTCACTGGCGGGTTCAGCGCAAAATACGGAGATAAGCTTTCATCTGTGGTAGAAATTGAACAAAGAGCAGGAAGCTACGAAAAATTCTTTGGTAAGATAAATTTAAGCGGAACTGGTTTCGGCGCAAATTTTGAGGGACCAATTTCAAAAAAGAACCGCTCAAGCTGGTTAATTTCTGCAAGAAGAAGTTATCTGGATCTTATTTTTAACGCTGCGGGATTTTCTTTTGTGCCGGAATATACTGACTTCCAGGCTAAAGCGGATTTTAAACTGAATAGTAAAAACTTCATTGAATTCAATTCATTCGGCGCTCTTGATAAGGTAAAATTCAACAACGATACTGAAAAAAACAAACAGGATAATCTTAACATCCTTAAAAATAACCAGAACAGTTACTCCGCGGGAATTTTGTGGAAAACCCTTTTAAACAAAAACTCATTTTTGGTAACTTCTGTTGCCAGGAATTATTCTAACTATAGTTTTTCAAAAAGAGACAGCAACTTCACCGAAGTGTTCAGGAATGACTCCAAAGAAAGCGACATTCAGCTTAAGCTTGATTACAACAGCCGTTTGGGCAGCAGCACTTTTATTTCACTTGGAGGAGCAGGCAAAAGATTAAAGCTGAATTATGATATTGATAAAAAAGCTGATACACTGTATTATATTGATCCAAATACAGGCAACAATCTCATCGTTCCCGCTGTTACCATCATTGAAAATATCAATACATACAAAGCTTTCGCTTACGCTGAAATAGTGCAAAGCTTCATGAAAAGACTTAAGCTCACAGCAGGTTTAAGATATGATTACTTTGATCTTATAAATAAAAAAAGTTATATATCACCAAGAACAAGTCTTACAATTACTATCACTCCTAAATTTAGTTTCAATCTTGCTTATGGTATTTTTTACCAGTCACCATCAAATATATGGATAGTAGGTTCAGCAGAAAACAAAGATCTGCGTGATATTAGAGCTGATCATTACATTGCAGGGATAGAATACCTGCTTGATGAGAGTACACGTTTAACTATTGAAGGATATTATAAGGATTATAAGGATTATCCGGTTAGTGTAAGCAGACCATACCAGATACTTGCAAATAACAGCGGGTTTGAAACGCAGAATTCATTCGGTCTGGAAGCATTAAAAAGTGAAGGTACAGGTAATGCAAAAGGATTTGAGATTTTCCTGCAGAAAGCTTTAACGAAAAATTTCTACGGGACGGTAAGTCTTTCATACAGTGATGTAAAATATAAAGCGTATGATGGCATTGAAAGAAGATCTGACTGGGATAACAGATTTGTTGCAAATATCAACGGAGGATATAAACTTGGATCTTCATGGGAATTCAGCGCGAAGTTCCGAATAGCAGGCGGAAGACCATACACACCAATTAACCCAACAGACGGAAGCATAAATTATGACCTGTATAATTCAGAAACACTCCCGGTATATCACAGACTTGATGTTAGGGCTGAAAAAAAGTTTATCTTCAAAGCATGGACTCTAACCACATATATTGATATACAGAATATTTATAACAAGCAGAACATTTACCAGTATGAATGGGATCCGTTTACACGTGAAATAAAAACTGACAAAAATCTTGGAATATTACCAACAATTGGAATAAACGCTGAATTCTAGGACATCATCAAAATGCTATTATGATGAAAACCCGGTATTTGCCGGGTTTTTTGTTGATTTTTTTATGATTTTTCAGCAATTTTAATGCTATAATTATCATATTATTTCGTGAAATAAATCATAGGAAAACTAGGCACTTACAGAGTATTTTATATTGAATTATTATGATTTTTAATCAAAAATCCAATGAAAAATACTCTATTACTTTTATTCATTTTATCATTTTTACATCCTTATAATACTAATTCTCAAAATGTTTCAGCAGAAAAACAAAAAGCATATGAATACCTTGGATCTAAAGGAGAGGTTTACTTCAGCTTCGAAGTTTTTGATAAAGCACAGGTAAATGAATTATCAAAAATTATTTCAATTGATAATTTAAGGGGTGAAACAGTCTATGCTTATGCGAACAAAAATGAATTTGAAGAATTCTGTAAACTTAACATTCCTTTCAAAGTATTACCTCATCCTGGCGATGTAGATTTTGATCTGAACATGAAATCCAGTCCTGATGAATTATTAGAATGGGATTCTTACCCAACTTATGAAGCTTATGTAGCAATGATGAACCAGTTCGCCGCAGACTTCCCCGGCTTATGCAGAATTGTAAATGCAGGTTCAACTGTTCAGGGCAGACAAATCCTGTTTGCAGTTATATCTGATAATGTAAATACACCTGAAGCCGAGCCAAAAGTTATGTACACATCTTCAATGCATGGAGATGAAACTACAGGATATGTACTTATGCTTAGACTTATAAGTACACTTCTTACAGGATATACAACCAATACCCAATATAGTAACCTTATTAATAATAGTGAAATCTGGATAAATCCACTGGGCAACCCGGATGGCACTTACCGCAACGGAAATAATACAGTTAACGGAGCCGTTAGATATAATGCAAACAATTATGACCTGAATCGTAATTACCCCGGGGTTGACTATCCAAACAGCGCGCCGCTACAGCCTGAAACAATAATATTCATAAATATGTCAGGCTCTTATTACTGGAGGCTTTCTGCAAATTTTCACGGCGGCGTTGAAGTCTTGAACTATCCATGGGATAGTTGGGCAAGACTGAGTGCTGATGATGCTTGGTGGGTTAGAGTTTGCAGAAAATATGCTGATACTGTTCATGCTTATGCTCCTTCAACATATATGGATGATTACCATAACGGAATTGTAAACGGCTATGAATGGTATTATGTACACGGCTCAAGGCAGGATTACCAAATCTATTACAGACACGGAAGGGAAGTAACCATCGAAATATCAAACACAAAATTGCTTCCTCCTGCTCAACTGCCCGCTCACTGGAATTATAATTATCGCTCTCTTTTAAATTACATTGAGCAGACAATGTATGGTATTAGCGGAACAGTTACTGACTCACTGACTAATCTTCCTGTTAAAGCAAAAGTAACAATTGCAGGATTTGATATTGATAGTTCAGAAGTATATTCCGATAGCCTGTTTGGTATGTATTACAGGATGATAATTGCTGGCAATTACAATCTTACTTTTTCAGCACCCGGTTATTACAGTAAAACTGTGCAGAATATTAATACAATTAATGACCAGGCAGTTGTAGTTAATGTTAAGTTAAGACCAATTACGACTGGGATTGCGGGTAATAATGAAATTCCAAATGAATTCAGGTTATACCAAAATTATCCCAATCCGTTTAACCCATCAACAAAAATCCGCTTTGATATAACGTCAAACCTAAAGGCAGGCGTGAAAGGTGAAACGTCAAACGCAAAGCTCAAAATATTTGATGTCTTGGGTAGAGAAGTATCTACTCTGGTAAATGAGCAATTAAAACCGGGCACTTATGAGGTTGATTTTGATGGCAGCAATTATACGAGCGGGGTTTATTTTTATAAATTATCAACAGAAAGATATACAGAAACTCGAATGATGATATTAATAAAATAATAAAATTTTCACCTCCGAGCCTCCTTCTATAGGTAATGTTATTCTAACCCCTCTCCTAATCGCGCTAAGCAATAGCGCGGGACGGAATAAAACTCCGTAAGAGAGGGGATGGAGGTAAGAGGAAAACTTAAACATAAAAAAAATGAAAAAAATAATTTTTATACTTGTTGTTTATATTTTATCAGTAAGTTTACAAACAAATGCACAATGGGTGCAGTACTCTAGCGGAATGGGGAATAAAGATGTGCAATCATTAGCATATAGCGGGACTAAAATCTTTGCTGGAACTTACAGCAATGGTGTATATTTATCAACAAATAATGGTACAAACTGGACTCAAACTTCCTTAAATAATCGTGACATAAGGGCTTTAGCAATAATAGGGAATAATGTTATTGCGGGAACAATGAATTATGGTATTTATTTCTCTACAAATAACGGCGCAAACTGGACTCAATCTAATTTAGTTACTGAGGATGTAAGGACATTAGCAGTAAGCGGAAATAATGTTTTCGCCGGCACTGATCATACAGGTGTGTATATATCTACAAATAACGGTTCAAGCTGGACACAAACCTCTATGAACAATATTACTGTTAATTCTCTTTTTATCAGCGGAAATTATATTTTAGCAGGAGCCGGTGTCGGAGGCTGGGGTGTATTTCTTTCAGTTAATAACGGAAATAGCTGGACTCTTATTGGTGATCTGAATGTTGCTATATACTCAGTATCAGCAAGCGGAAATTATATCTATGCGGGAACACCTGGTGCATGTTCAATGCGTTTATCTCCAAATTTTGGAATAAGCTGGACCGAAACTACACTTGATCATGGGACTGTTTATGCAATAGCTGTAAGCGGTAATAATGTTTTCGCAGGATGTTATAATGGCCCTTATGTATCCAATAATAATGGAACAAACTGGATACAGAGAAATGAAGGCCTTTTCAGCAGTCCAAATGCTTTATGTATTATAAATAATTATATCTATGCAGGAACTGCACATGGAGTTTTCAGAAGACCTCTAAGTGAAGTCATAGGTATTAAACCAATTTCGAGTGAAGTACCATCATCATATTCATTATCTCAAAACTATCCCAATCCATTCAACCCATCAACAAAAATCCGCTTTGATATAACGTCAAACCTAAAGGCAGGCGTGAAAGGTGAAACGTCAAACGCAAAGCTCATAATATTTGATGTCTTGGGTAGAGAGGTTGCAACCCTTGTAAACGAACAATTAAAACCGGGCACTTATGAGGTTGATTTTGATGGCAGCAATTATACGAGCGGTGTTTATTTTTATAAATTAACTGCAGGTAATTTTACAGCAGTAAATAAAATGATCATTCTAAAATAAAAATTTAAATACATGAAACAGATAGTCTTCATACTCATAGCTTTTGTTTCAATTTTACTTTCCTCATGCACCAAAGAAGCGGAAAAATTCACAGATGAGCAAAAGAAATATACCTTACCAGAAAAGTATGATAAAATATCACAGCCTGGACTGATATATATTTCGCATATTTCAAATAATTTTGTAAGTGTGTTCGATCCGAATGAAATGAAGCTGGTTGGACAGATACCGTGTGGCAGCGGAGCAGATGTATCAATTATTTCCGGTGACGGCACAAAAGGATACATCGCTAATTTTCATTCAAATGATGTAACTGTATATGATACTAAAACTAATAAAACAATTGCAACTGTAAAAACATCTGAACACCCTTCTGCTCTGCTTGAAATGCCTGAGCAGAAAAAAGTGCTTATAACCCACCAGTCATCAAGCGGGATAAATATCATAAATACCGAAGATAACTCAGTTACTTCAATGGGTGAAATTTGTACAGGATATATGTATTATTTGAAGAACAAAGGTAAAATATACGTTCCGCAGATATTTACTCCTTATATTTTTATACTCGATCCTGTTACTTTTCACATTACAAAACGAATAGAAACACCCGGTAGGCCTATGGGAATGGCTTTTACAAGCGATAACAAATTCGGCTATCTTGCTAATTTTGATTCCGCTGAAGTTGTTAAAATTGATATTGATAAGGATTCAGTTGTATTAAAAATAAAAAATATCCCCTCGCCGCGCGGAATTATAGTAACACCCGATAATAAATATGCATTGATAACTAATGTAAAGGATAACTCACTTACAATTATTGATGTAAATTCTGATAAAGTTATTAAAACACTTTATGGTCTATCAATGCCAACATGGGTAGTAATCACAAAAAACGGTAAATTTGCTGTAGTAACAAACCAGGGCGCAGCAAAGCTTTCGATAATTGATCTTAAAGATCTTGAAATAATAAAAAGTATTGATGTTGCTGAAAACCCGATAAGTCTGTTTGTTGATAACAGGTAAGCATAAATATACATCCCGCTCTTCATACAATAAGGGGCTGTCTCAAAACATCCAATATTAGACAACTCACCGAGTCATCTCTACAAATTTAGAAGAATTCCGTGTAGAGACGTCCCGCTGGGACGTCTTTTTTTAATGTTTTGAGACAATTCCTTATTTTTTTAAAAAATTCAATGTAAATTTATCGGTAGAAGCATAATTAAAACAAGCTTATATTTGAAGATAAAATAATAAGATATATGGATAAAAAAGATTATGTTCTGGGTATCAGCGAT
>JANPBV010000518.1:0-13887 GCA_031430615.1 Ignavibacteria bacterium
TTTACCTTTCCTTGCACGGACCCGTGCTTGAAACACGCGCTGAATACAGAATGGTAAGGAAGTTTGGCGCTGATGCTGTTGGTATGTCAACTATCCCCGAAGCCACCGTTGCTGCAAATATGGGCATTAAAACTCTCGGGCTCTCAATTATCACTGATATGGGTTTACCTGATACACTAAAACCAGCAGTACTTGCTCATATACTTGAATCTGCTGCTGAGGCAGAGCCCAAAATGACATTGCTGACCCGCAAAACAATTGAAATGCTTTCACTGAATTAAAATATTTCTTTAAAACATTATTTTACTGTATTATTAATGACTGAACAAAAACAATCGATCAAATTATCTACAGGCTATATCAGGAAAAACTCTCCTTTTAAAGGAAGTGTTAACTTTGCTGTAATAACATATAAGAACCCTTCGTTTCTGAAGGATTATAAAGTAATAAAAAAAATAAAGTATTCTGATATCCCTCCTGCTTTTTCAGGAGAAGGTGATAATGCAGGAGAGTTTATTTACGCGTCTGCAAAAAACGGGAAAAAGAATTTTTATATACTAAACGGACACCTGAATTTTTTCAATGGATATAAAATGCGCGAAGCGGCTCACCCTGTATATGTATTAAATGAGCTTGGCGTGAAAAATGTTATCATAATTGATGAAGCAGGCTTTTTAAACCCAAGGTTTAAATCAGGCGGAGTCTCACTTGTTTATGACCACATAAATTTAATGGGCGATAACCCGTTAATTGGTGAAAATGATAATTCAATAGGAACAAGATTCCCTGATATGAGCGATCCATACGATGAGAAATGGTATAATAATATTGCGGAATATTTAAGAGAGAAAAAGTTTGAATATTTTCCCTCTGTTTATCTGGGTGTAACCGGACCCGAAACTGAAACCGAAGCTGAATGCAGATTTTACCGAGAAATCGGCGCTGATATTCTGGGATATTCACTGTTACCCGAAAACCTGGCTGTTGTTCATGCAGGAATGAAATGCGCTGCTTTTGCAATGCTCTCCAGAGAACTTGTGGCAGATAGACTCACAGAAATTTCAATAGAAGACAAAAGCAAAAACAGGCTGAAAGCTGAAAAAGCTTTCGCACCTGTTCTATCAGAACTAATTAACAGTTTAAAATAGAATAATTTTACTTTCCCCTCTCCTTTGGAGAGGGGAAGGGGTGAGGTCAAAATATAACAATGGGAGCACTAAAAGAATTACTCGCTACCGGAAGAACTATCATATTAGATAGTGCTATGGGTACTGAACTTCAAACGAGGGGATGTAATGTTAAGCTCCCGTTATGGAGCGCGGCTGCGTTGTTTGATAGACCCGATACTGTCCGTCATATACATATCGATAATATCGATACGGGCGCGGATATTATTACAACCAACACTTTCCGCACTCAGCGCAGAACATACGAGAAGGCGGATTATAAGTATAAAGAATTAGATTTTGCTGAAACCGCAAGACATTTTACCACTGATGCAGTTGACTTGGCAAAAGATGCGATTATGATAGCAGCTGAAGAAAATGAAGTGATTGTTGCCGGGTGTATTGCGCCGCTTGAAGATAGCTACAGACCCGATCTTACCCCCGATACAGATATTCTTTGCACTGAGCATTACGAGCATATGAAAAATCTTGCCGATGCAGGCGTTGATATGTTCATTGCTGAAACACTTACCAGTATCCGGGAAATATCGGCAGTATTAAACCAAATCCACGCGTTCGGACTTGATCATATCATCAGCATCACTCCAAGAAATGATAGAGAATTATTTTCAGGTGAACCGATAAGCGAAGCAGTAAGTATAATTAATAAATATTCCCCTGATGTTTTATGTGTGAACTGTATTCACCCGCATATGGTAGAGTATGTCTTAACATATCTAAAAAAGCTGACGGATATTCCGCTCGGCGCATATGCAAATATCGGTGACCCAAATTACAAAGCTGACCCCAAACACAAAGAAGGCGACCCCATGAAAAGGTCAGTCACACCCGATGAATATCTTAAATATGCCCAGAAATGGAAAGCATTAGGCGCAAGGGTCATAGGCGGTTGCTGCGGAACAAATCCGTTATATATCAGCAAGCTATCATTGTTAAAACATAAGAAATAATTTCCTTTTTTGGAGTGCACTGACTATGTCAGTGCATTTTTTTGTTTACCCTAATTACGAAACTCCGGTTTCGTAATGTATATTATTCTTATCTTTCCTATACAACTTAATTATCACTTTAGATTATTTATTCCATAATTTTATCCTTATTTTTAATATATAATGCAAATAATCTTAGAATCAACCATAACATGTCCCAATTGTGGATTTCAAAAACAGGAAATTATGCCTCAGGATTCCTGCTTATTTTTCTATGAATGCATAAATTGTAAAACATTGCTAAAACCAATATCAAGTGATTGCTGTGTGTTCTGCAGTTTCGGTTCCGTGAAATGTCCGCCGATTCAGGAAGGTACTCAATGTTGCAAATAATTTTAAATAAATAAAAATCATTTAGTTGTTGGTCAAAAGAACAACAATAGGAGAGGAGGGATAAATTTATCCCTTTTTTTTTAAATTCTATATCGTTATATTGCAATAAGACAATAAAGAAGATATATGGGACTCACTAAAACAGATAATTTTACAACAGAACAAAACGAGCTTGCATCGCTTGCCAAAGCATTAGGACATCCTGCACGGGTAGCTATAATTGAATACTTAAGCTCTCAGGCAGATTGTGTTTGCGGAAGTATTGTTGATGCCCTGCCTCTTGCGCAGGCGACAGTATCACAGCATTTAAAAGAGCTTAAGAATGCTGGACTCATACAGGGGAGCATTGAAGGTAACTCAATTTGCTACTGCCTCAATCCCGAAAAATGGAAAAAATTCAAACAAATGCTCGAACCTATTTTTACCAAATCCGAAGCACCTGTTTGCTGCTAATTTAATAACATGTACAGACGTCCCGCTGGGACGTCTCAAATTATAATAAATACATAATACAATGAATACACAAAACGAAACAAAAGAAAAATCATGCTGTGGTCCTGACTGCTGCAAATAACACATACCCGCGAAAGCGGGTATCTCAATCTTTAATTAACTGTACAGACGTCCCGCTAAGACTGGCTCAGACAGTTGGGACGTCTCAAATTATAATAAATACATAATACAATGAATACACAAAACGAAACAAAAGAAAAATCATGCTGTGGTCCTGACTGCTGCAGTGATGATGCAACTCAATCTGATGTCCTTGTTTCAGATCTCACCAAAGAAAAAACAGACGAAGAGTTAAAACAAATCGTTAAGGATGAATACTCAAAAATAGCTTTGCAGTCAAAAGAGCTGAACGAATCATCATGCTGCGGCTCAACTTCCGCCTGTTGCGGAGGTGATGGAACTTACACTATCATGGCTGATGAATACAAAAACCTAAAAGGCTACAATCCCGATGCTGATCTTGGCTTAGGGTGCGGTCTGCCTACTGAATTCGCTAAGATAAAAAAAGGTGATACTGTTGTTGATTTGGGCTCCGGTGCTGGTAATGATTGTTTTGTTGCAAGAGCTGAAACAGGTGATAGCGGTAAAGTTATCGGAATTGATATGACTCCCGCAATGGTTGATAAAGCCAAAGCTAATACCGCCAAGCTTGGATATACTAATGTTGAATTCCATTTAGCTGAAATTGAGAATATGCCCTTAACAGATAATATCGCAGATGTAGTTGTAAGCAATTGTGTTCTAAACCTTGTGCCGAATAAAGTAAATGCATTTAAGGAAATATATAGGATCACCAAGCCAGGCGGACATTTTTCAATCAGTGATATCGTGTTAACAGGAGAGCTCCCCGCACAGCTAAGGGCAGCTGCGACAATGTATGCAGGTTGTGTATCAGGCGCCGTGCAGAAAGAAGAATATCTTAATATTGTAAAAAATGCCGGTTTTAAAAATGTATCAGTTCAGAAAGAAAAATTAATTACTATCCCGGACCAGATACTATTGGATTATATGACAATTGAAGAAGCTAAACAATTCATAAGTTCAGGCTATGGTATATACAGCATCACAGTCTACGCCGAAAAATAAGACCCATCTTTTGTACAGACGTCCCGCTGGGACGTCTCACTTTATACTAAAAAATGTCAGCCACTAACTGCGCACCAACAGAACGTAAACATTTAAGCTTCCTCGATAGATTCCTTACTCTATGGATATTCATCGCTATGGGTATAGGAGTCGCTTTGGGATATTTCATCCCCGGTACAGCAGACTTTGTCAACTCGTTTTCATCAGGTACGACAAATATTCCAATCGCCATTGGCTTAATACTTATGATGTATCCGCCGCTTGCCAAAGTGAAATACGAAGAGCTTGGAAAAATTTTTCGTAACTTCAAAATACTTGGGTTATCATTAGTCATGAATTGGGTCATAGGACCCATTTTAATGTTCATTCTTGCCATTACATTCCTGAGCGATATGCCGGGTTATATGGTTGGATTGATTATGATCGGACTTGCACGCTGTATCGCAATGGTAATCGTGTGGAATGAATTGGCAAATGGCAGCCGTGAATATGCCGCCGGACTGGTTGCATTCAACAGTATTTTTCAGGTTTTATTCTATAGCTTGTTTGCGTGGATCTTTGTTACAGTACTTCCGCCATATTTTGGTATAAAAGGACTTGCAGTAAATATCAGTATCTCTGAAATTGCAAAAAGTGTTTTCATATATTTGGGGATTCCTTTTATTACGGGATTTTTAAGCCGGTATTTTCTTATTAAACTAAAAGGTAAGGAATGGTATGAAACAAAGTTTGTTCCAAAGATAAGTCCGATTACACTAATAGCTCTGCTATTTACCATTGTTGCGATGTTCAGTTTAAAGGGTGAGCTTATCGTGAATATCCCTATGGATGTTGTAAGAATTGCAATTCCTTTGCTCATATACTTTATCATAATGTTCTTCATAACTTTCCTGATTGGCAGATCTATAGGAGCCGATTATTCCCAGAATGCTGCATTATCATTCACCGCCGCGGGAAACAATTTCGAGCTTGCAATCGCAGTATCAATCGGTGTGTTCGGTATATCAAGTCCGCAGGCATTTGCAGGCGTCATCGGTCCACTCGTCGAAGTCCCTGCCCTGATAGCTCTAGTCAACGTATCGTTCTGGCTCAAAAAGAAGTTATACAAAGAAATTCAATAATTAAATTATTACATATACAAATTGGAAAAAATTAAGGTATTATTTGTTTGTATTCACAATAGCGCAAGAAGTCAGATGGCCGAAGCGTTATTAAATCACTTTTACGGAAATGAATTTTTTGCAGAAAGCGCAGGATTTGAAGCGGGTAGTTTGAATCCTTTTGCGGTTGAAGCTATGAAGGAAATAGGAATTGATATTTCTCAAAATACGGTGAATCAGGTTTTCGATTATTTTAAAGAGGGCAGGTTTTATAGCTATGTGGTAACTGTTTGCGATGAATCAAATGCTGAAAGATGCCCGATATTCCCTGGTGTAGTTAATAGAATTCATTGGAGCTTTCCGGATCCATTATCATTTATGGGGAATGATGACCAAAAGCAGAAGTTTACAAGTGATGTCAGAGAGCAGATTAAGTCTAAAATTGATGAGTGGGTTAGAGCATTGGCTAATATTTAACTCAAATTAGTATCATTCAATGATACACATAGCTCAAAATTAACTCCTATTTTTGTTTATTAAGTAAATGAATAAATAATTATATTCGCTGAACTCAACAACGATATTATAGAAAGGCTTTACCATTATGGCAGATAGTGAAAAACTACGCTCATTACAAATAGCAATAGAACAGATTGAAAAAGAGCACGGCAAGGGCTCAATTATGAAACTTGGCGATGGAGTGATTGCTAAAATAGAAGCAATCTCAACAAGCTCAATATCTCTTGATGCCGCATTAGGTGTTGGCGGTGTACCAAGAGGCAGAATTATAGAAATATACGGACCTGAATCTTCCGGTAAAACAACCATATGTCTTCATATAATTGCTGAGGCTCAGAAAAAAGGCGGCTTGGCTGCATTCATAGATACTGAACATGCCTTAGATACAGGCTATGCAAAAAAACTTGGCGTTGATGTTGAAAATTTGCTTGTATCACAGCCGGAGTACGGTGAGCAGGCGCTTGAAATTGTAGAAACACTTGTACGCAGTAATGCCCTTGATATTATTGTGGTTGATTCCGTTGCAGCGCTTACTCCACGGGCTGAAATTGAAGGCGAAATGGGTGATTCACACATGGGTCTGCAGGCTCGCTTAATGTCACAGGCACTAAGAAAACTTACTTCCGCAGTATCAAAATCCAATATTTCGCTTATGTTCACAAACCAGCTCCGCGATAAAATTGGTGTGATGTTCGGTTCACCAGAGACCACTACAGGCGGTAAAGCGCTTAAATTCTATGCATCGGTAAGAATGGACGTTCGCCGAATTGCTCAGATAAAAGACGGCACTAATGTTATTGGTAACCGCACAAAAGTAAAAGTAGTTAAAAATAAAGTTGCGCCTCCGTTTAAGGAAGTAGAGTTTGATATAATATATAATGAAGGTATATCAAAACTGGGTGACTTAGTTGATACAGCGGTTAATATGGAAATTATAAAAAAAGCCGGCGCATGGTTTAGTTACAACGACCAGCGTATGCAGGGAAGAGAAGGCGTTAAGAACCTGCTGATTGAAAACCCTGAGCTTTACAAAAAGCTAAATAATGAAGTCCGTGAAGCTATGGGAATGGATGTCGTTGCGGAAACCACTAAAAAAGACTCTTCAACTAATGGCAACGGCGAAGCAAAACCAAAAGAAAAAGCTAAGAAGTAAAATTTTCGGTTTATCCCCGCGAAGGCGGGGATCTCTTTTTCAGAATTATCATAATGTGTACAGACGTCCCGCTGGGACGTCTCTTTTTTGTATATGGATTTCTATCTCAGAATGTTAATAACCAAAATAGATAAGCAGAAAAAGAACAACAAACGGTATAACCTTTATATCGATAGTGAGTTCTTCTGCGGCATTTATGATGACACTATCCTTAAATTCGGTATTGCAACCGGTGATGAACTAACCGAAAATGAAATAAATGATATCCGTAACTTTGATGAATACATGTACGGCAAAAAAGCAGCGCTTGATTACCTCTCATACCGTATCCGCTCAATTTCAGAAATTAAAAAGAAACTTAAAACCAAGAAGCTCTCAGAGGGTAATATAGAAAGAGTCATCACTCATTTAACAGAACTTGGTCTGGTTAATGATGAAGATTTTGCCCGTCAACTAATTAATGAAAAAATAAAGAATAAACCTGCAGGTAAAAAACTTCTTCAGCAGAAATTATTTGAAAAAGGGATACCAAAAAATATAAGCGAAGATGTTCTGAATAATATCTTTACATCAGATATTGAAAAAGAATTAGCTCAAAAGCTCTATGATAAATTAAAGCCAAAGCTTATAGGACTTGAAATTCAGGACAGGAAGAAAAAGATATATGAAACCCTTGCAAGAAAGGGTTTTGATTATGATATCATTAATGAAATTATCCGTGCAAAAGCCGATTAAAATTGTTAAATTTACACAGTGAAAACTAATTTTTCTGCAAATTTAAATTCTGAAAGGATCACGGATCCTGTAAAACCATTAAGCGGGATAGCGAAAGTATTTATCCTGCTTATACCATTACTTATCATTGCCGCGTTTATTACTTTCTTTACAGATATTTTCATAGCTCTTGTAATTTGCCTTTTGTTTGCATTAGTTCTTAACCCATTTGTTGATTTTATCCAGGGATTCGGCATCGGCAGGTCATTCTCAATTCTGATAGTTTACGCAGTTATCGGAACAGGTTTGTATTTTGCTGTTAATATGATTGCGCCAAGTTTTATTGAGCAGAGTGATTCCATTACCAAGTCATATAAGGAATTCCGTGTATCTGAAAAACTTAAGGATTCCGAAAAATGGATTGAGAAAAATGTACCATACATAAAAAAAGGTGATGTTGGCAAAGAAGTTGAAAACTCAGTTCGCTCATCATTTGCAAAAGCAGAAGATATTATCTCAGGTGTTGTATCGACCGTACTATTTATAATCATAATACCGTTTATTACTTTTTTTATTCTGCGTGATAGACAAAAGCTGAAGAACGGACTCATTGGAATAGTGCCAAACCGTTATTTTGAAATGTCCATTAATATAATTGACAAGATTGAAAAACAATTAAGCTCATATGTCCGCGCGTGGCTTTTAGACGCCTTTATCCTCGGCTTACTTTCGTTTGTTGGATTGAGTATTATGGGTGTTAATAACGCAATAATTATCGGTATGGTAGCAGGTGCCGGGCATTTAATACCATACGCCGGACCTATAGTAGGCGGAATTCCCGCAATACTTATTTCAATTATTCAGTATGGTGATTTCCATATGGTGCTGCCTATATTAATTCTGTTTACTGTTATCTATATACTTGATAGCTCATTCATTCAACCATACTTATTTTCAAAAGGGGCTGAGATGAACCCAATTGTGATAATTGCCCTTATACTTATCGGCAACCAAATACTCGGAGCATTTGGCGCGTTAATTGCTATTCCGGTTGCAACAATACTCAAAGTTAGCGCAAAAGAAACCATCAACGGCTTCCGAAACTATAAACTCGGCTATTATTAATTTTCTTTGGAGTGCACTGACTGTGTCAGTGCTGATTATATTTTGCGAGGAGAGTATCGACGCTACGCCTTAAAACCGCGGAGCGGGGGGAAGGAAGCAATCTTATTATATTTTGCATTCATGGGATGCTTCCTAAAGGCGTAGCGCTTACTCTCGCAAAAATATCTTGTCGATCTATTATGATTTGAGGGGAAGGATGAGCCTGACCGACTTTGGCGTGGACGAAGAGATTTCCAAGTATTTTTTTCATCAACTCCGTAGGAGTTGAACATTTATAGCTTTTGTAATAATACATTTACGACTCCATAGGAGTTGCACATTAACTTTTAAACAACTAAAATCTAATCAAATCACATGGTAATTAAGCTTAAGAATTCTTATCCCAGTATCCATGAACTGCCTGTTATTCACTCTGTAGATACCGATATCTTTGACATCACATATTTTATGAAATGTATGGAGTGCACTTTCTGTAAAGACCAATGCTGTGAATGGGGCGCTGATATTGATATGCAGAATGTTGCAAGAGTTATGAAATACAAAGATGAACTTGAAGCATTCACAGGGATAAAAAGCGAAGGCTGGTTCGATGAATCAGAAAAAGCAACTGATCATGAATACCCGGGTCATGAATACATGCGAACAACATACGACGAGGAAAAAGATTACTGTATATTCCTTAACGCAAAGAGCAGGGGATGTATGCTCCACAGCTTTGCATTGCATAAAGGAATAGATTACCACGAAATCAAACCGTTTTTCTGTTCAATGTTTCCAGTTACATACATGGATGGTGTGTTAATGACACCCGAAGAAATTGATGAAGGCTTAACGGCATGTCTTGGTGAAGGCCCAACTCTATACCAGGGTTCACGCGATGAACTTAAGCATTACTTCGGTCCCGGGCTTGTTGCTGAAATGGATGAGATGGAAAAAAACTGGCACGCACAGAAAAAGGAAAGCGCTTAAGGTTATTTATCGCAGCCATTTTGTGCGACTCTGTGAATACTATAAAAAATACTCGTGCCAAATCCATAATGTATTTCGCAGAGTCTCCCGAAGGGTCATTATTAAAAAAATATTCGTGCCACGAGTATCTTCTTATTTTAACTACTTCACTATTTCACCACTTCATCATTTCACAATTTCAACTCACAAGCTCTTCAATAACACTGCCTTCATTAACATACTTTAATGGTCTGCCCTGCGGTGAGTAATTCACTTTATTGTAATCTATCCCAAGCTGGTGACTTAAAGTTGCGAATAAATTGCCCGGTGTCACCGGATTTGAAATTATCTGGTTGCCATCGTCACTAGTTTCTCCATAAATTCTTCCGCCTCTGATCCCGCCGCCTGCTATTGCGCATGCAAACGCATCCGGGTAATGGTCTCTGCCTTCATTGGCATTAATTGCGGGAGTTCTGCCAAACTCACCCATGCATAAAACAAGTGTTTTATCAAGCAAACCGCGTTGGGATAAATCCTGCACCAATGTTGAAAATGCCGGGTCAAGTTTTTTATTCAGATTTGTTGTCCTTGTAAAATTATCCTGATGTGTATCCCAGCCATCTAAAGTTACTTCAACAAACTTTACACCTGTTTCAACAAGTCTTCTTGCCATTAAGCAGCCTTTCCCAAAATCATTATCGCCGTATGCTTTCTTCAATGCATCTGATTCTTCACTGATATCAAATGCTTTAATGAGCGGGGAGTTCATCATCTTAACCGACTTCTCATATATTACCTGGTGTTCCTTAATATCTTCAAGTCCTTTTTCCTTGTAAAAGGTATCTTCCATCTGATTCAGTATCTTCATTCTATCACTAAATCTTGTATCATCTACATCTTTGAACTTTGCAATGTTCTGCAGCGGTTTGGTTACATCTTTAATTATGTAAGGTGAATATCCCTTACCCAGAAACTCTGCGCTGTAACTTGGTCCCGTTAGACTGATAAAATATGGCAGGTCAAATTCCTTTGCCCCGCCTAATTCTTTTGCGGTAATTGCTCCAAAGCTTGGATGCTTTACTACTCCTGTTGGCGGATATGAGGTATGCATCAAATAACTTGCGCGGTTATGGTTGCCTTCTTTGCTGGTGAGTGACCTGATTAATGTTATTTTATCCATTTGCCCCGCTAGTAATGGCATACTTTCAGCAATTTCAATCCCGGAAACATTTGTTTGAATTGCTTTAGTAAGCCCGCCGTTTTTGCTCTTTGGCTTTGGCGAAAATGTTTCAAACTGTGATGGCGCGCCTGCAAGCCATAGTACAATTACCGCCTCAGCCTGTTGGTTCAGCGGATTCATAAACGAAAGGTTCGGATTCTTTGCCGCAATACTTTTTGCAAATCCGAATTTTGAAAATATCATGCCTGCTGATAGCGCCATACTGAGTGAAAGAAACTTTCTCCTCGAAAGCTCAACTTCATCTTTATGATCTTCGCATCCGCAATGCTCTTTTTCTATTAATTTATTTTTCATTATCTCGCCATTCCCGCGAAAGCGGGAATCTCTATTATAAATTTATGTTAAATTGCTGTTTGTAATTATATCTTTCCCTTACAGACTTATTTCTCAATGCCCATGACATTACTCAATGGATCATGTTTTAATCTTTGCTCCCCTCTCCTTCTGCGCTTTTAGCAGTCCCGCGTTTCTACTTAGCGGGATTAGGAGAGGGGTAGGGGGTGAGGTCATTAATGATTAAATATAAACTCACTGCTGTTCAGCATTGCCCACTGAAGGTTTTCATATGAATCTTCTGTATCACCCGCAGTTTTTAATGCTGTTTCCATTTCTTTTTCACTTGGGAAACGCCCCAGTGTATTAAGGTAGATCAAATTTATTCTTTCTTCAGGATCTTTTTCTTTATTCATAATTTGAGATATAAAATTTCCCGGTTTTTTCTCTGATATTTTCTCCGTTATATCGCTGTTCATCATTAGTAACGCCTGTGTTATTGAGCCTGAAAAATCCTCAGCCTCATTTGTCTCGTCATTATCAAAAGTATATACAAATAACTGCAGTATCCTGAATCTTATCTTAGCCAGTTCTTCAGAACTTTTGTTCTTCATATTGCCAGTTGCAAAATAGCCGCTTGATGATAATAATGAATTTGAAAGCTGCACCGGGTCCATCGGTCTTAGCACTGCCCGTGAAAAATACTCATGGTCATCTTTATTACTACTGTTAGGTGTAGAGCTAAGTTGGTATGCATCCGTGTTTGCAATCAGACGGAATAAAGACTTTATATCAAAATTACTGCTCACAAACTCATCAGTTAATTTTTCAAGAAGCTCGGGGTTGCTGCCTTTATCGCCTTCTGCCATATCATCAACGGGATTAATAAACCCATACCCGAAGAAATGTTTCCAGAACCTGTTAACAAATGCCTTAGCAAACTGTTTTTGCTCGGTTACTGTTATGTTTTCAGCAAGCAGATTCCTTCTATCCACACCCGCATCACTTGTTACAGATGCGCCGCCAAGAAATTTTGGATAAACCGTTTTTTTCTCACCTTTTACTTCGTATGTCATTTGCCCGTTTACAGCATCCCATACTAGCAGGTCAGGTTTAAAGGTTGAGTCATTCATCCTCTGTTTTAAGCTGTCAATTGCCCATTGTGGGGGAATATTTTTTTTCTTTTCTGCTTTATCTTTATTTTTACTCTTATCGTTATCTTTTTTCTTAACGTTCTTATGTTCATCTTTTTTCATCATTTCATTGTTCATCTCATTAGTGCCATTGGTATTGTTTTCCATTTCCATATCACGCGCTTTTGTGATCTGCTTTTCCATTTTCGTAATTACATTGGTTATCTTCTGAGCCTGGTCTTTTTTCAGCAAAGGCAGTATCTGCCTCCGTGAGAAAAATGATGCCACACCGTAGAAATCTTCCTGTGAAATGTTCTCATACGGATGTTTGTGGCACTGCGCGCATTGTATCTGCCTGCCAGTAAATATTTTCATAACATTTCCTGCGGCATCTTCGGGATTTTCAAACCTGCCAATATACAGCGCGTACGGATTTGAACTGACAAATCCCTGTGCGCCGATTAACTTTCCCGCAAATTCTGTGTATGGCTTGTTTGCATTAAAATCCTCAGCAAATCTTTGGCGTACTAAACTATATGTCGGCGCCTGAACCTTCCTTTTTGCATCATATGAAAATAGTATCTGCATCCACTCATCAGCTATATAACCGCCGTATTCATCTGAAGCCAAAAGCTCATCGATCTTATTTTTTCTTTTATCCTTTGAAGCGTTATCCAAAAAACCCTTTACTTCATCCGCATTTGGTATTCTGCCTGTTAAATCAAGATAAACCCTTCTCAAAAATTCCTCATCACTTGTTTTATCCGATGGCTTCAAGCCGTTTTCATTCCACTTATACTTTATCATGTTATCAATATCACCTGAGGTAAGTTTTTGCTCACTCCCATTTGCTGTCATAACAATCAGCAGTGATATAAATGCAATAAATAACAGGTACACTGAAATTATCAGCCTGTTATTGTAATAACTTTTATTATTTTTGATTAAACTAATATTACTCTGCATAAACTTATGAATTATTATTTTCTGAACTATTATTATTCTTTGTTCTATTAAATTGCCACGACCTTTAGGTCGTGGATATGAGATCAACAAATTAGGGCTTTAGCCCCTAATAAAACATATTGACTATTTGACAATAATATAGCGCAAAGGTTTAAGCGAAAGTGGCGTTTTTAAGGTATGTATTTCAATGATTTATGAAGATTTTCGATGTAGTTGAAAGTTTTTAATCCATATGAAGACAATTTATCACTGTTCAGACCCAATTCCTTAACCATCGGGTATTTTTTAAATTCATCTGAGCTTGCAGGTATTATTAGCTTTTTATCAAACCCAAATGCATCACACATCACGGTACACATTTCATATCGTGATAAATATTCCGAACCGCAGAAATTAATAATATCATTCTGATTGTATACCAAAGGCAAATTTGCCAGAATATCCGCAGCATCTTCTATATATAATGGATTTCTGAACTGATCGGTAAATGCTCTGAGCTCCTTATTCTTTCTTAAGGTTTTATACGCCACATCAAAAAAAGATGTGTAAGTTGAAAGCGTGAAGCCATAAACAAGCGATGTCCTGAGAATTAAATATTTATTGGCAAA
>JANPBV010000519.1:0-3078 GCA_031430615.1 Ignavibacteria bacterium
AGTCTTGTTCACAGAGTTTTCCCGGATGAAAGATTTTTGACACTGTTCTATATGGAGCTTTATAAAGATACCAAGGGACTTTGTTTATACGTAAACGCCGGTCATAACCCTCCTTTCCATTTAAACTATGTAACAAACACAATTGATACTCTTGATGCAACGGGTCCGGTACTTGGACCTGCTCCGAATCAGGATTACACGACAGATTCACTTTACCTTGATAAAAATGATGTAATGGTACTTTATACTGATGGTATTGTTGAAGCAGCGAACACTAAGTTTGAATTTTACGGCGAAGACCGCTTAAAGGAAGTAATGATTAATAGCAAGAATTTCTCAGCAAGGGAGATTTGCGCGCATATAATTGAAGATGTTCAGAAATACGCAAACCGCGGAAAGTATTCAGACGATAAAACAGTGGTTGTAGTAAAAAGGATCAAGTAATCAATGAGTAATGAGTAATGAGTAATGAGTAATGAGTAATGAGTAATGAGTAATTAGTAATGAGTAATTGAAAAATTAAAAGCATGAATCAAATTTAAATATTATTTAACAATTTTTAAAAATAAATTAAAATGAATATTCCAGAAGAATTAAAATACACAAAAGAGCATGAATGGGTAAAAGTTGAAGGTAATATTGGGACAATTGGTGTAACTGACTATGCGCAGGGTGAGCTTGGCGATATTATTTATATTGATGTCACCACTGTAGGAAATAATGTAGTAATGGGCGATGCATTCGGCACAATTGAAGCAGTAAAGACTGTAAGTGATATGTATGCGCCGGTATCAGGTAAGATTGCTGAGTTTAATTCCGCGGTAAACGATAATCCCGCAAGCGTTAACCAGGATCCATACGGCACAGGCTGGCTTGTTAAGATAGAGATATCAAATATGGGTGACCTTGATAGTCTGCTCTCACCGGAAGATTATAAGAATTTGATTGGTGCTTGAATCCTGAGCGAAGCGCCTGCCTGCCGTAACGGCAGTTCAGGCAGGAAGGATCTCATTCATAAAAGCGAGATCCTTCGTCGCGAACTTCCTCTGCTTGCGCAGAGTAAGTCAAGCGCTCCTCAGGATTAAAATTATTTCACCAATACCATTCGTTTTGTTTCAGTAAATTCATTTGTTACAAGTGAATAGAAATATATACCTGATGCATTGCTGCTTCCGTCCCATTCAATTTCATAACTGCCGGGTTTGAGTTGTTCATTAACAAGAGTTGTGACTTCCCTGCCTTGGAGGTCGTAGATTATTAACCCCACCCCCAACCCCTCCCCGTTGGAGAGGGGAGTTGTAGGAATATCAAACTTTATTTTTGTAACGGGATTAAATGGGTTTGGATAGTTTTGGAAAAGTATATATACTTCAGGTGATGTATTAGATATTGGCTCAATGCCAACAATTTCATTAAGGTTTGCATACCAAATTCTCCCGCTGCTTGCACCGCACCATACCTTAGAATGGCTGTAAATTTCAAGACAGTCATACCAGCTGTTTTGTGTATTATCCATTATCCAGTTTATGCCTCCATTACTTGTGAACATTATCGCCCCTGTGCCGGGGGTACCATGTACTGCCCAACCTGTATCCTGAGAAATAAATCTTATATCGTTGATCTGATTCCATCCCGCCTGTGAAACAGGGTTATTCTGAAAATTCCAGTTAGCTCCGCCGTTTGTAGTTTTATAAATATTATTTCTTTCAAGATTAGCAGCTCCAAGCCATCCTGTTTGCTGATTTATAAAATAAACAGAAAGTAATGAAGAATGTCCGTTTCCGGTTGGCGGAATATTTGAGTATAAGTTAGTAAAATTTGATCCTCCATTTGTAGTGTATAGAAGAACATCATAACCGGCAATCCATCCGGTATTTGCATTAAACCAATATTGATCATTTAATTCCTGACCGGAAGCTGCAGGTGTAATTTCAGACCAGTTCGATCCGCCGTTTGTTGTTTTTTCCACAAAAGGCACATATGGAAAATTTTTACTGCCAATAATGCAACCCGTATTTCCGTCAAAGAAAAAAACTGACCTCGCAATTCCTGCTACAGGAGCGCCATACTGCTTAAACCAGGTAATCCCGCCGTCAGTAGTTTTTCTTATCTGAGTTGCTCCGCCAACGCACCATCCTGTGCTTTGGTTCAGGAAAAATGTTCCGTTGTAAGTTGTAGAAAAGTTTGTATCATTAAATGTAAAAGCAGTCCAGTTCATTCCGCTATCAGTTGTTCTGTGGCCCCCGTTACCGGAATGTGTTGCCCAGCCATTTAATGAATCAATAAAAAAAACATCCAGCATTTGGTAATTGCCTGTTGTAGTAACGAATTGCCAGTTAAAAGGAGGATTTAAACTACCCGAGGTCTGAGATTGTCCTTCTGTAACTAACCAAAGATTACATTGAGTATTATACGAAGTATTAATATTGTACTGAGCGCTGATAGCAATATTCAAAATACATAATGCTATTATTATAAATAAACTTTTCATATTTATAAAATAATGTTAATAAATTTAGTGTTTATTTAACTAAAACCATCCGTTTAGTCTGAGTAAATTCATTTGTTATCAGCGAGTAGAAATACACTCCCGAAGCAAATCCTGTGCCATCCCAACTGACTTCATAACTTCCGGGTTTGAGTTGCTCTTTTACAAGGGTGGTAACTTCCCTGCCTGATAAATCGAAAATTATTATTTTAGTGGACACACCCTCACGCCAAGGCGTGACAAGCTGTCCTTCGGACACCCCTCTCCCCAAAGGGGTCGTAGACAAGAGGGGAATGTCGAATTTTATTTTTGTAACGGGATTAAACGGGTTTGGATAGTTTGGCAAAAGTGCAAATTTATCGGGAATTTCTGTACTAATGATATTTATTCCAATTGGGGAAATTGTTAATGCAGCGGTTGTTAACTTTGAACTTACTACAAAATCACTGCCATCAATAACATTATTACTGTTTTTATCATACCAAAGTGCTGTTAAGAGGTCGTATGTTCCTGATACTGCATTACATGGAATTTTAAAACTCCTTGTATAATTGGCGGTTCCATGGGAAAATGTTCTGGCAATATCACCC
>JANPBV010000520.1:0-2901 GCA_031430615.1 Ignavibacteria bacterium
TACACCCATTACATACGGTAACAGTAATAATTTAAAAGCCGGACAAAGGATATACGCAGTCGGTTCACCTGAAGGTTATGAGAATTCAATTTCCGAAGGGATAATAAGCGGGTTCAGGACTGATGAGAATAATGTTAAGCTTATTCAAATGACCTGCCCCATTACCGATGGCTCATCGGGCGGCGCGGTGCTTAATTCAAAAGGTGAGTTAATCGGTTTGAGCGTCAGCGGTCAGCATGACGGCAGCCTGTACTTTGCTGTTCCAATAAACGATGTGTTCGCGTTACTGGGAATGGATAATACAGTTACAGAAGTAACCGACCCTGTAAAGTATTATGAAATTGGGACAATTGCTAACGAGAATAAGAATTATAAAGAAGCTGAAATAAATTTTTCAAAATATCTCGAAAAGTTCAGTAGTGATGCGAGCGCATATTACAACCGCGGATATGCAAGGTTCAAGCTTAAAGAATATAATAAAGCTATAAGTGATTTTTCAACGGTACTCGAAACCGGCGCGACAAGTGAATCATTTTTTTATAGAGGCAATTGTTACTACTCACTTAAGGAATATAAGAGCGCATTAGCGGATTACACAAAAGCACTGGAACAGGAACCTGATAATTATGATATATACTACAACAGGGGCTACGCGAACTTCAAGATTAAGAGTTACACTGAATCCGTAAATGACTGGAAGCGGGCAATTGAACTGAATCCCGAGTACGAAAGTGAATTAGCTATTAAGATCAAGATAGCCGAAGAAGAAATTAAACAATTTAAAAAATAACCCTCAAAATAAATGCTGCCTGATAAATTCAGAAGTCCAAACCAGTTTTACCTGCTTTTTGGAGTATTGATACTCACTATAATTTTAGTAGGTTTATACATTGGTTTTTTATAGTAAACTATTTTAGAAGTTTCAAAGAAGCAAACCCCAAGCCCCTCAAACTATTTTTACTATTATAAAATTTAATACAATATAAAATTATGCAATTTATATATTTTATCAGGCCGCATAAAGAAAATTTTGCTGAAACTATGACCGAAGAGGAAGGCAATATTATGGGAACACATTTTTTATATCTGCAGGAGCTATTAGGTAAAGGTAAGTTAATACTGGCCGGACCCGAAACAACAGGTAAATTTGGTATTGCTATTATTGAAACTGAAACCGAAGAAGAAGCAAATGAAATTATGAATAATGACCCGGCAGTAAAATCAGGTATTGTTACACCTGAGCTATATCCATATAGAGTCAGCCTTCTAAAAGCGAAATAATGAAATAGTGAAATAGTGATAAATAAAAAGCAGAGTATGCGTTTAGCAACCCTGCTTTTTTTACTTTTTTAAATTAGGTGGGAATTTATTTTATTATTTCAACATAACACTATTTCACCAATCCACTATTTCACTATTTAGATTATTCCTTCTTCTTAAAATCAAGCGCGGCGGAGTTCATACAGTATCGTAACCGAGTTGGATTCGGTCCGTCATCAAAAACGTGACCCAGATGCGCGCCGCAGTTTGAACACATTACTTCAGTTCTCTTCATACCTAAAGTAACATCTGTTTCTTCCTTCACATTTTCATCCTTAATTGGTTGAAAAAAGCTTGGCCATCCCGTACCTGATTCAAATTTTGTATCAGAGCTGAAGAGTTCCTGCCCGCAAACGATACATGCATACTTTCCTTCATCATGATTATCCCAATACTTGTTGCTGAAAGGACGTTCAGTACCCTTTTCCTGTGTAACTTTATACTGCTCATCCGAGAGCTTTTCTTTTAATTCGTCTTTACTCATAACTGGTTTAAATTCTCCGCATATGTTTGTGGAATCCGTTGGTTTTGTAACCTGTTCATTTACCGCTACTTTCCCCGGCTTTTGAGAGCATCCCGTAAGCATGAAAATTGATAATATTGCTGCTAATATAGTCATTTTTTTAATTCCTGTTTGATTATTAATTACAAACATATATACGGTAAATAATGTTTCAGGGTTTTATCACAGAAAACAATAAACTAATGCATCTTGAACCCAACAGTTGCAATAGCTATAAAAAAAGCTAGGACAAGAACAGGCGCAGCAACGCCAACTATAATTAATGCAGTAACAATTTGGTTACTTTCAATTATTTCAATTTTCAGGCTGTTTACATCTTTTAAAGGAATGTATATTTCATTGTAATCTTCTTCGTAATAAACTATTACATTATCAATTCCCTTATATTTTAATTTAAACTTTGGTTCTTTTCCTTTCAGGTCAATTACATTACCATCTTTCATATATAACACTGATAAACGGTAAACTTTATCTTTGGGCAGCTTATCATTTTCTACATACTCAATTTTACTTGTAACACAGCCTGTAAAACAAATGAGGACTATAGATGCAATAATTTTGAGTAAAATAATATTTTTTTTGTAATAACATTGCAATGGGTATCTATATTTTATATATGTTTTAGTATTTATGTTACCCCAAAATTAATAAATTTTTATTGATAAAACGAGATACTATATTATGATACAATGTCAAACCAGGAACAGAAAATAATAATATTAGCTGCTATAGTAATATTTGTAATTATTCTATTAAGAGTTATGCTTTAATAACAACAATTTAGCCTTTAATTCATATAAGAGAGATTATTAAAAGAGAATTAAGTTAATAAATTATATTTTATTATAAATTAGAATTATTTTAAAATATTAATTATATTTGTAAAGTAATATTGATAAGCTCCGTAAATATAATAAAGCATAACCCTGATACACTAAGAGATTCCCAAAATATCTCCCTGATAGTTTTTATTCCATTTCTGCAAAAAATTACAATTAAATATTGATGAAAAACGCTAAATCCCAGAAGAAGACTTTTGTGCTTGATACCAATGTAAT
>JANPBV010000521.1:0-1955 GCA_031430615.1 Ignavibacteria bacterium
ACATGCACGACACCGCCTGAATATCCGTTTGTTATATTCTGAAAACTTGTGCCTCCATCTGTTGTTCTCCAGATATCAACTGCGCCTACGTATGCATAATTGGGGTCAAACGGATTTACATGCATGTAAAAATCATACCATGCCTGCCCGCCGTTAAAATCTGTTCCAATAGCAACTTGTGTAAAATTAGTACCTGAGTTAGTTGATTTAAAAGTTGTAATTGTACTGCCTGAATATACCGCGCAATATAGAACTGAAGGGGTATTTCTGCATATTGCAATATGGTTTCTGGTTCCCATTGTTAAAGTGGCGTTAGGATTAAAAGTCACCCCGCCATCAATAGAAACCCTGTAACCAGTTCCGCTGCCTGTAATATATGCATTGGTTCCATCAGGCGAAAATACAATATCATCACACCTGCCCCCAATTAACAGAGACCAGGTTACACCCGCATCAGTGCTGCGGTATAACCCAGAGCCTCCCATAGCAGCAAAAAGCTGGTTGGAAAATCCGGGCCTGATAACAATTCTTGAACAATATGTTAAACTTGGCAGTCCTGTAGTATAATTATTCCATGTTGCGCCGCCATTGGTTGATTTTAATATTCCTCTGCCATAATATGAGGCGCCGCTGTATGTTGCTTCGCCTGTTCCGTAATAAATTATTGATGTGTTGAGAGCATCTATACAAATTGATCCCGAAGAAAGCGATATTTCGTTATCCGAAATTGGGGAGAAATTATTTCCGCCATTGGTTGATTTCCATACACCGCCAAAAGCTGCGCCGATATATATAATAGCCGGATTTACCGGGTCATACTTAACTGTCGCAACTCTTCCTGAAATGTTAGTGTATGCAAAGTAATAGCCAGGTGTTGGTCCAATATTTATCCATGGCGCTGCATTATTAAACGCAAATCCATTGGATTTTCTCATGGCGTTTCTTTGTTCTATAGCTTTCCCATACGCATCTTCAGGAATATAATTATTAGGGTACATCCTTTGTTCATAAAACCATCTTTCACGGTTAAACGATTTTTTTGTCTTTGTGTAATCATCGGCTTTATCGTAAGGATTATTTTCTATATCACGGAATTGCGCATAATTTTGAATGCTGATTAAAAAAAGCAGTAAAGCAAAATATTTTAATGAATACTTCATATATAAAGTTTATTTTGTTTTTTTTGGATTTATTTACACAATTTAACTTATGATTTTTAAATATCCTATGTAGAATTACTTAAATGAAATGCAGGGTAATATGGATTAAGTTTAAAAAAAAACTATTCGTGCCACGAATCGAGGTATCTATTTGGTTTTTAGATAACTTGATTCGAATGATATATATTACAATATAAATTGATTTATTCGTGGCACGAATATTTTCTAAAAAATAATTATTACTTTACACCCTGCAAAGTAAATTTTTCAACTTTATTGGTAACCGGTTTCTGAGACATAATGTAATCATATATAGCCCCAAGGTCATCATCTGATGCTGTTTTAGCGATGAAGTTCCATGCCATTGGGGTATTGTAACCGCGTGTTTTAGGATCAAGAAAACTATCATTCATGCATATCCTGAACTTCGAAATAAACAGTTCTTTGGTTAATGTTCCAATACCTGTTTCTTTATCGGGAGTAATATTTGATGATCTTACTACAGAGCCATCAGGCATCGGAAATTCAACACCACCAGCAAATTCTTTACCTGGAAGATACTTTCCCTTATCGCTTTGTGAGTGACAGAATTTACATCCCACTCCGTAATACTCACCCAGTTTTATTTTATCTATGCCATCAGGTCTCTTACCAAAATTATTCGCATCAGCAGGTATTGTTCTGAAAATAATATTTACAGGAAACTTCAGTTTCTTATCATGTACTTTATTTTTAATAGCAGGAAGTGTTTTAATATATGCGATAATTGAATATAGATCTTCTTTATCAAATCCG
>JANPBV010000522.1:0-6234 GCA_031430615.1 Ignavibacteria bacterium
TGCATTGGCGGCGGCGAAGCGACGGCAATGATAATAGAAAAAATATAATTTGGTTATATTAGATCTTATCTGGCCTGCATTATATATAGCTAAGAGCATATATAATTTTTGGTTCCTGGTTTTTATTACAATAACCATAGAAGCAGTTTTTATTAAATATTTTCTTGAAGTTACAATAAAAAAAGCAGTTTTTATCTCAATTATTGGCAATTTATTTTCCGGTATTGCCGGAACTATTTTAATGATCTTTGTTTCACTTCTTTATCATACTATTGCAGATACACTGTTCTTTGAAAGTACTTTTAACACTTTTAACTGGATCGCAAGTTATCTGATAATGTGCTTTGGAAGTGTATTGATAGAGATAATTGCTGTAAAAATGATATGGAAATATGAATTTAAAAAATTATTAACTCCTTTAGCCATTGGGAATATTATCAGTTACGTTTTGATAATAGCTTTTGTATAAAATATAATTATACAATTACTTAACCGGCATTAAATCTACAAACCAGTTTTATTAAATTTTATAAAATTATGAGCATTAATAATATTGCAGTAATTGGTTCTGGAACAATGGGTAATGGAATTGCCCATGTATTTGCATTATATGGTTACAAAGTAATATTAATTGATATTAAGGAAGAATTTCTTGAAAGGTCATTAAAAACCATAACAGGAAATCTTGAAAGACAGCTTAAAAAAGAAGCCATCACAAAAGACAAAATGGATTCAGCCCTGGCAAACATTAAAACCTCTACAAATCTAACAGACGCAAAAGATTCAGACCTTGTTATTGAAGCGGCAACTGAGAATTTTGATATAAAAAAACAAATTTTCAAAACACTTGATGATAATTGCAAAGCAGATGCAATTTTAGCAAGCAACACATCATCTATATCAATAACAGAAATTGCGGCATTCACCAAAAGACCTGATAAAGTAATTGGAATGCATTTTATGAATCCCGTGCCGGTGATGAAGCTGATAGAAGTTATTCGCGGACTGGCAACCAGCAATGAAACATATGGTATAATTAAAGAACTATCTGAAAAAATTGATAAGGTTCCCGTTGAGGTAAATGACTACCCCGGTTTTATTTCAAATAGGATATTGCTGCCAATGCTGAATGAAGCGATGTATTGTGTAATGGAAGGTGTAGCTACTCCCGAGGCGATTGATAATGTTATGAAGCTTGGAATGGCTCACCCGATGGGTCCATTAACCCTGGCTGATTTTATCGGTCTTGATGTATGCCTTTCAATAATGGAAGTGCTGCATAACGGTTTGGGTGATTCAAAATACCGCCCCTGTCCCCTCTTAAAGAAAATGGTAGCCGCAGGATATTTAGGCAGGAAATCAGGAAAAGGATTTTACGATTACAATAAGAAATAAAATATGAAAAATACAAAATTAAAGAGCAAAACAGCTTCACAAAAAGACAGATATATAACAAATGAAAAAGGCATGCCTAAATATATTATTTTGCCTATAAGGAAATATCATAAAATGTTATCGTTACTAGAAGATTATGGATTAGGGAAAGCTATTAAAGAAGTTAAAAAAGAAAAAATTCATACACTAGATGAAGCGTTAAAACTTCTGAATGATTAATATTGTAGTCAGAAATAACTTAATCAAAGATTTAAAGCTAATAAAAGGAAGCATGCAATATACTCGAATAAAACAATTTATATTTATCGAGTTACCTAAAATTGAAAGGGTACAAGAATTACTATAGATTTAAGATAGGTGAGTATAGAATTGGTTTTACTCTTAACGAGAATACTTTAATATTGGAACGAGTTTTACACAGAAAAGACATTTACAAATATTTTCCAAGCTAAATAAATAAAATACAATAATGGATCTTAATTTTAGTGAAGAACAAATTGCGATAAGAGATACCGCCCGTGATTTTGCGCAGAATGAAATAGCGCCAACAACAATAGAACGCGATATTAAAGCAGAATTTCCTTTTGAAATTATAAAGAAATTAGGTGAATTCGGTTTCATGGGAATGATGGTGCCACCTGAATGGGGCGGAGCAGGATTTGATGCAGTTAGCTATGTATTGGCAGTTGAAGAGATATCAAAAGTAGATGCATCGGTTGGAGTGATAATGTCAGTAAATAATTCATTGGTTTGTCATGGTATTAACCAATGGGGTACAGATGAACAGAAGGAAAGATTCCTAAAGCCATTGGCATCAGGTGAAAAACTTGGCTGCTTTTGCCTATCAGAACCTGAGGCCGGCAGCGACGCAACCCAGCAAAAAACAGAAGCTGTTAAAGATGGTGATTATTATATATTGGATGGAATAAAGAACTGGATAACTAACGGCAAGAATGCTGATACTTATTTTGTCCAGACAATGACTGATAAAGCAAAAGAACATAAAGGAATATCAACCTTCCTTTTAGATAAAGATACCCCGGGACTTGAAACAGGCCATAAAGAAGATAAGCTTGGAATCAGGAGTTCTGATACATGCACCGTTAGTTTTAACAGCTGCAGAGTTCATAAAGATCAGCTATTGGGTGGTGAAGGCAATGGATTTAAAATTGCAATGGAAACTCTAAACGGCGGAAGGATTGGTATTGGAGCACAAGCGCTTGGGATAGCGCAGGCATCACTTGAAGCTGCTACTAAGTATGCTAAGACAAGAAAAGCTTTTGGTAACCCGATTGCAGATCTTCAGGCAATTCAGTTTAAGTTAGCTGATATGGCAACTAATGTAGAAGCAGCAAGAAATCTGGTATTAATAGCAGCGTGGAAAAAAGACCAGGGTATGCCATATGCAAAAGAAGCGGCAATGGGGAAACTTTTAGCAAGCAAAACAGCCGTAAATAATGCGCTTGAAGCAATCCAGGTTCACGGTGGTTATGGATATGTAAGAGAATACCTTGTTGAAAGATATTTAAGGGATGCAAAGATAACTGAAATATATGAAGGTACATCTGAAATTCAGAAAGTTGTGATATCAAGAGCTGTGCTCAAGGATTAAAGATTAGAAGATTAGAAGATTTAAAATTATCAAAATAGGGAGCGGTTGCGCCCTATTTGATTATCTTTTTTTTGGAGTGCATCAACTGTGTTGATGCAACTTTGACACGGTTGATGCTGCACTAACATAGTCAGTGCACTCCAAAAAAATATTTTTATAAACTGAAATAAAATCTTAAAGTTAAATCTACGCTGTTAAAATCTTTAGCAAACTTTGTAGCAAATGGTTTGGTCTTATCCTGTTTCAGAGGAATGATATTATAACTTACTTCCCCGCCAAAACCAAACTGTCCTCCGGTGCCGGTGAAACCAGCCATTGCTTTAAAAACGGGTGCCCACTGGCTTGTCGAAATACCCGATATATAATCTTGTTGATTAGTTCCATTAGTAATAATACTGGTTGGATTATTATTGAAATATACATCATTTTCCTCCCTTATCCATGATGCACCAACTCCTCCGCCAATAAAGAATAAACGTGCAAAACCTTTTTGTTTAAACATTGGAAAAAATCTTGCATTAACAACTAATGGCAAAGCAATTATTCCATTTGTATATGTATGTCCATAATTAAAATTTCCGGAACCTGAATTATAGGGAGCAGAAAAAGTATAATTTACCTGACGGTTATTACTGGTAAATAATATTGAAGGCGAAAATTCAAGAGTTACTGCCTTAGCAATTGCAAACCCGAAAAACAGGTTAATGTTAGTTAAAAAACTTCCATTCCTTGTATCAAGTACAGGAAAGGCATCACTCATAAAACCGTTAGTAAATATCATGAAAGAATATCCTGCGCCAAAATAAGATGTAACAGTCTTCCTGGTTTTAAGCTGATAATCTTTGTTAAACTCCGAATATAATGAAGGTTTATTATCAGATGTTAATTCTTTAATAGAATTTTTATTACCGTTTAACTTTAAAACTGAATTTTGCTGTGATAATATACTTCCTGAAATTATCACAAAAAGCAGAAGGAATTTTAAAGTAAATTTCATGTTTGTTTTCTCCTGTATGAATACGATTTTAAACTAAATAATTACAAAGATACGAAATATTTACAGAATATACCTGCTCAAGTCCCTGTTTTTAACTATATCCTTAAGCTTATCATCCACCATTTTTTTGTCTATGGTTATCTTTTTTTCTTTAATAAGATCAGGTGTATTATACAGTATATCTTCAAGCAGGGTTGAAAGTATTGTATGCAGTCTTCTGGCTCCGATATTTTCCACCTGTTCATTAACTTCTGCGGCTATCTTCGCAATTTCAAGAATCCCCTCTTCATCAAACTCAAGCTCAATATTTTCTGCCTTTAGTAATGCTTCGTACTGCTTTAACAAAGCGTTCTGCGGCTGCGTTAAAATTTTTACAAAATCATCTTCAGTCAAACTATTCAGTTCAACCCTAATCGGGAATCTTCCCTGTAATTCAGGTATCAGGTCACTTGGCTTGGAAACATGAAACGCGCCTGATGCGATAAATAGTACATGGTCTGTTCTAACCATGCCATATTTGGTAGAAACACTTGAACCTTCAACAATTGGTAAGAGATCTCTTTGAACACCTTCGCGTGAAACATCGGGTCCTTGTGATTTTGATGAAGGTCCCGCAATTTTATCAATTTCATCTATGAATACTATTCCATATTCCTGAACCCTATCAATTGCTTCCTTAATAACAGTATCCATATCAATAAGTTTATGCGCTTCTTCCTGTACCAGAACAACACGTGCTTCCTTGACAGTCATTTTACGTTTCTTTATCTTTTTTGGCATAACACTACTAAAAAGATCCTGCAGGTTGATACCAAGATCATCCATACCAATTGGTCCCATTACCTGCATCATTGGCATACCATCCCCGCTAATATCAATTTCAATAACCCTTTCATCCATTTCACCTTTTTGCAGCATTTCACGGAATTTCTCACGGGTCTTGAAGTTATCTTCCTTATCAGTTTCTAATGCAGCAGCAGGAGTAAAACCAAGCGTTGCCGGACTTGCCGCATTATCATCTGTTTTCTTTTTTACCGGTGGAATAAGAATATCGAGTATTCTTTCTTCAGCAAGAAATTCAGCTTTTTTCTGAACTTCAATACTTTTTTCTGTTTTTACCATTGTTACACCAAGATCAGTAAGCTCTCTTACTATAGACTCTACATCTCTTCCGACATAACCTACTTCGGTAAACTTGGAGGCTTCTACTTTTATAAACGGAGCATTGGAAAGTTTTGCCAAACGCCGGGCTATTTCAGTTTTACCAACACCCGTGGGTCCGATAAGGATAATATTATTAGGCATTATCTCTTCACGAAGTCCCTCCGGGATATGTTTTCTTCTCCACCTGTTCCTTAAGGCAATTGCTACAGATTTCTTAGCGTTATTTTGACCAATGATATACTTATCAAGTTCAGTTACTATCTGTGAAGGAGTTAACTCTTTTGAAAGTTCATGCTCTATGGGCTTTACTTCTTTTTTTGCCCTGGCTTTTTTTTCAGATTTACCATTTACAGGCACCTGTTCATTTTTTGTTTCTTTGGCAGGGGTTTTATTATCTTCTGTTATTTTATCTTCTGTTTTATCTGACATGTAAATTTAATTTTCTTTCTATTTTCGTTATGATAATAAAGGGTTTGATTTATAATTCTTCTATAGTGACGCTATGATTTGTGTATATACAAATATCGGCAGCCGTATCAAGTGATTCCTTTACAATATCAACTGCCGGAAGTGATGAATATTTAACAAGCATTCTGGCTGCTGCTATTGCAAAGCTACCGCCTGAACCAATTGCAACAATACCGTCATCAGGCTCTATGACATCACCATTACCTGAGATTATAAAGGCATTTTTACTATCCATAACGGCAAGCAAAGCTTCAAGCCTTCTTAAATATCTATCGGTACGCCAGTCTTTGGCAAGCTCAACAGCAGCTCTTGGCAGGTTGCCTTTATATTGTTCAAGCTTTGATTCAAACTTTTCAAATAACGTCAAAGCATCCGCGGTTGAGCCGGCAAATCCGGCTAAGACTTTATTATTATAAATCTTCCTGACCTTTTTTGTATTGTGCTTTAAAACCGTGTTGGCAACAGTAACCTGTCCATCACTGCCCATTGCAGCTTTTCCATCCTTAATTAAACCAATAACGGTTGTACTTAAAATTTTGTTTTTCAATTACGCTCCTTGAATAGTTCTTTCTACTAATAAAATCATATATTTAGATAA
>JANPBV010000523.1:0-3471 GCA_031430615.1 Ignavibacteria bacterium
GTAACCGGAATACATGCCCGGCGTGTTAATGGATTTAGATACATTTGTCGCGGCGGTGAGTATCACGCCATCGCAAATTGTTATGTGGCCAACTATGCCAACCTTGCCGCCTATCATGCAGTTTTTGCCAATTTTTGTTGAACCGGCAACGCCTGTTTGCGCTGCTATGACGGTATTTTCACCAATTTCAACATTGTGCGCAATTTGTATCATGTTATCAAGCTTAACGCCTTTGTGAATTATGGTCTCTCCCATTGTGGCGCGGTCAATTGAGCAGTTAGAGCCAATTTCAACATCATCGCCAATTACAACTATCCCCTTTTGCGGAATTTTCTGGAACGTGCCATCGGGATTTTTAGCCTGACCAAAACCATCAGAGCCAATTACAGTGCCCGCATGAATAATTACACGATTACCTATTTTGCAGCCTCCGTAAATTGTTACATTAGGATAAATTAAAACGTCATCACCAATTTCGGCTCCGGCTAAAATTACAGTGTTTGGAAGTATAGTTACACGTTTACCTATTTTTACTTTTTCACCTATGAATGAATGCGCGCCAATGCGGACTTCCTCTCTGGAAATATCAGCGGAATCTTTGATAATAGCAGTTTCATCAATGCCGACTTTTTGCAGCTCGGTTTGTGGTGAAAAATGATCGAGCAGTGTTAAGAATGAGAGGTATGGGTCTTCCACTTTAATGAGCGGAACAATGCGGTCATCAAGTCTTTGGTAATGCGCGGGGTTGAATTTCTGCGATACAACAACTGCTCCGGCACGGGTATCTGAGAAATGTTTTTCGTAAATGGGGTTTGAGATGAATGTTACTTCGCTTCCGGTTGCGGTTTCAATTTTGGCAATACCGGTAATTTCAACTGAGCCATCACCGAGGAGCTCGCCGCCGATTAATTCCGATACATCGAGAAGTTTCATTTTGGTTGATTTTTCTATCCTGAGCACTTGTCTTACTTCGCTTCAGTGAAGAAAGAAAGTGAGAAGGATCCATTAATTTAAAGCGAGTATGGATCCCCGCCTTCGCGGGGATGACAGACTATTACTGCGTTTCGAGTTTCTTAATTACTTTTTGGGTGAGGTCATACTTATCGTTCATGTATAACAGCATAAGCTGGGTTGAGCGGTCTATGACAAAATCATAACCGCCATCACGCGCCACATCCTGTATAGCTTTGAATACTCTATCCTGCACTGGTTTCATAAGCTCGGTCTGCTTCTGGAAGTATTCACCGTTCTCGCCGAATTTCTGTTGTTTAAAATCGGAAATTTTATTTTCCTGAATTTTAATTTCTTCTTCCTTCTGATGCTTTATCTTTTCGGTAAGGATTAGTTTTTTCTTATCGAAGTCATCCTTCAATATAAGCAGACTGTCATTTATGACCTGAAGTTCAACTTTCCATTTATTCACAAAGCCATCCAGGTTAACCTGCGCGTCTTTGGCATCCTGAATGGTTTCAAGTATCACCTTGGAATCAACATATCCAATTTTTTGCTGCGCGTTTAGAGCGCCTGCAAAGAGAACAAGAGAAAATAATACGGCAATTGATAATTTCATCTCTTTTATTATTAACTTAGTTGTTGGTCACAAGACCTTTACAAGGTTGTAAACCAACAACGGGGATTTTATTATTAGAGTTGGGAAATAATTTTACTAAAATAGAGTATCATTACAGGAAATATGGTTTTATTTAACTTGAAAATCAATATTAAATAAGTTGTTGGTTTAAACTGATTAAATATGTTGATAGTGACTAGCTGCCTGGCATTCGTAACACCAACAACGTGGGAAAACTTTTTAAAACTGAATTGGGACTACTTCCTTCCTTCCTCCAACTTCGTGGGTTTAAGGCGTGGCACTTCGTTCAGTAAGTCAGGAAAGTCCCGGGATATTTTTTGAACTAATCCCCGCTCTAAAGAGGCTGTCTCAAAATATACCCTATTTAGACGACTCACCGAGTCGTCTCTACAAATTTTTGAAGATTTTCGTGTAGAGACGTCCCGCTGGGACGTCTCTTTATAGTTTTGAGACAGACTCTAAAGAGAGGTGCTAACTAATGAGATTGCTTCGTCGCTATAGCTCCTCGCAAAAAAACGGTTTATGGATCCCCGCCTGCGCGGGGATGACATCAAAAACTAAATCTATTTCAGTTTATCTAAAACTTTGAATGTGATATCAATTTCCTTATCGCCATATATGAGCGCATCGCTGGCTTTATCTAAAACGATATTATATTTAAGCTCTTTTGCAAGCGCTTCAATAGATTTAGTTATCTTTTCTTTAACAGGTTTAAACAACTCTGCCTGTATATCATATAGCTGTTTCTGTACGCCCTGCTTGTATGCCGATAGCTGCTGATCCATCGACTGAACTTCTTCCTGCATTAAACCAAGCTCGCTCTCAAGGGTCTTAATCTGGTCTGGGGTAAGTTTGCCGGCTTCGATCTGTTTCTGCGCGTCTTCATACTTTGTTTTAAAAGCATCAGCTTTGGTTTTAATTTCATTTTCATAAGCTGTTACGGTATCAACATACAATTTCTGCTGTTCTTCAAGTTTCTTTTTAACTTCCTGCGCTTCGGGTAGCTGGGCAATGATAACTTCGCTATCAACAAAAGCTATCTTAACCTGCGCGCCTGCTGATGCTGCCACAACAGCAAGAAATATTAACGCTAATAATGTGTTTTTCAATTGTCTCTCCTTGAGATATTTATGCTGATTAATTTACTTTATTTGTGAATCTGATATTTTTTGAAACCTAAAACTTAAAAATTAATAAACCCTTTAGAAACCCTTACCAAACTGGAAATGGAAGAGCCATGAGGGGTCCTGACCATCGACAGCTTTTCTATCAAAGCCATAGCCAAGATCAAACCCAATGATACCAACAGCCGGAAGCATGAGCCTTGCGCCAAAACCTACCGAACGCTTGAGGTCAAACATATCAGCTGCTATAAATGAAGACCATAGGTTACCCGCTTCAGCAAATATCGAAAGGAAAATAGGGATTGGATCCTGTGATAATGAATATCTAAGCTCAATTCCGTATTTCATCATAAACCTTCCGCCAATTGGTGAGCGTACCTGGTTTATGGGTCCGATAGTTCTATCGTCATAGCCCCTTAAGGATACTGTATTGTATGAAAGTCCGCTGCCGCCCATAAAGAAAAGTTCATTTGGGGGAACGTAATTATCGCTTGATAAACTTGAGATACTTTCAATATCAAATAATGATGCAAGTACAAGTTTGCCTGAGTTATCAAGGCTCTTGAATGCTTCGCTCTTGAATCCGAGTTTATAAAAATTTGTTGTCCCCACTAAATTCGCTCCTGCGACTTCCGCAGATAGCGAAAGTTTAGAACCAACCGAAGGGAATATTGGGCTGTTGGTTGAATTCCTTGAAATAACCTGCCCGATACTTATCTGCGTTCTTTTTCCGGTTTCATAAATGCCCGCACCCTG
>JANPBV010000524.1:0-2252 GCA_031430615.1 Ignavibacteria bacterium
CTGGTAGAGATTTTCATAACTTCAATGTTGTTTACAGAAATAACCCTTTATACAACGTTGTAGCTTTTACAGCAACACAAATTCCCAATATCGATGGTCGTAAATATCCTGCAAGTTTAGCCGGAAAACTTTATCCCAAAGGTATCCCAATTTTTCCTGAATCAGAATTAACCGCTCTTATCAGGAAATTCAATGTTAATCAGGTTGTTTTTTCCTATTCAGATGTGCCTTTTACCTACGTTATGGCAAAAGATGCTATGGTAAACGCCGCAGGAGCTGATTTTGTGCTTCTGGGAGCAAACGAAACCATGATAAAATCAACCAAGCCTGTAGTTTCAGTGGTCGCAAGCCGTACTGGAGCAGGAAAAAGTCAGACATCAAGGAAAGTTGTTGAAATATTACAGGGATTGGGTTTAAAAACAGTATCTGTAAGACATCCAATGCCTTATGGCGACCTTGCAAAACAAAAAGTTCAGCGTTTTGCAGCTATATCTGACCTCAAAAAACATGATTGCACAATAGAGGAAATGGAAGAATATGAACCGCATATCGCTCGCGGAAACGTTATTTATGCGGGAGTAGATTATGAAGCCATATTAAGAGAAGCTGAAAAAGAAGCTGATGTAATAATTTGGGATGGCGGAAATAATGATACTTCATTCTATAAATCAGACCTTACGATTACTGTAGTTGACCCGCACAGAGCCGGACATGAGATGAGTTACTATCCCGGAAGAACAAATGTTCATCTGGCTGATGTGGTAGTAATCAATAAAATTGATTCAGCTAACATAGAGCAAATTAATACTGTTAGAGAGAATATCTCAAAGGTAAATCCCGCAGCTAAAATTGTTGAAGCTGCCTCCCCTATTTCACTTGATTTCGAAAAAGATGCTAAGTTAATTCGAGGTAAACGCGTACTGGTTATTGAAGACGGACCAACATTAACTCATGGTGAAATGAAATACGGCGCAGGTACAATTGCTGCGCAGAAATTTGAAGCTGCTGAAATTGTTGACCCAAGACCATATGCAGTAAAAAGCATAAGTGATACCTATAAAAAATATCCAAATATTGGTATATTGCTGCCTGCAATGGGCTATGGCGATAAGCAGATGAAAGATCTTGAAAATACAATAAATAAAGTACCGTGTGATGCAGTTATTATCGGAACTCCAATTGACCTGAGAAGAGTTATAAAAATCGATAAACCTGCAGTCAGAGTATCATATAATCTTCAGGAAATCGGTCATCCTGATCTTAAAACAATTCTAACAGATTTTGTTAAAAAATATAAATAAGCTAAAAAATCAACAAAGTAAATAAATCAATAAGCAAAGCTTCAAGCTGGGCAGCTGTTAAAGCTCTATCGCACAGGAAAAGGCTCTCTCAGCTGAGTCCAAAGCGGGTATTCCATGTACTTTCGGCTCTGCAATTTGAAAGCAATCAGTTATACAAACTATTTGAGCTTGCTGATAAGATAAGGAAAATCGCAAAGTCCAAGGACGGACTCGATTTCCTTCAAACCATCCTCTCACACAAGCGAGCAGTGCTTTATTTCGCACAACCATCAACACGGACGTACCTTTCATTCAACAACGCATGTCAGATACTCGGAATTAAGACGAGTGATATGCGGGCTGCGGGTACTTCATCCGAGGTAAAGGGTGAATCGATTGAAGATACCCTTCGGACGATGCACTCATACACAGATATGATAATCATGCGCCATGTGGAAGAAGACCTTGCTGAAAAAGCCGCATGGATGTTCAATAATTCAGATAAGCCTATTCCAATCATTAATGCCGGTTCAGGGCCGCATGAGCACCCTACACAGGCGCTGCTTGATGCATATACACTCTACCGGGCTTTTAAAGGCAAGGTTAAGAATAAAACCATTGCAATAATTGGTGATTTAAAACGAGGCAGAGCTGTAAGGTCACTGATATTTATGCTGCGTAATTTTGAGGGAATAAAATTAGTGCTCTTATCACCACCGGAATTAAGCATTCCTGAAGATATACGCTCATTTTTGGTGAAAAATGTTATGGAATATGAAGAATCAGATAATTTTGAAAAATATATCAAAAAAGCGGATGTATTTTATTATACAAGGATACAGGATGAATACGATAAACAGCATGAATCAAAGGTCATAGATTATACAAAGTTCTACATAAAGAAGGAGCATCTTGCACAACTAAAACCAAATGCAATTCTTCTCCATCCCCTGCCCCGCCGGAATGAAATTC
>JANPBV010000525.1:0-11337 GCA_031430615.1 Ignavibacteria bacterium
ATATTAATTATTTAAAATCAACTTATAATTTGGAGTCTTACCACATACCAAGTCCAGATTTGACTTCTTTAACATCTTGGACTTATGGATTTAAGATCATTCCAATCAAAACTGAACACAAAAACCAAATTCCCGGCTTTATTCATAGTTCATCAGCGAGCGGAGCGACAGTTTTCATTGAACCGACAGAAACACTTGAATTAAACAACGATATCCGCACTCTGCAGTTTCGGGAGCAACGTGAAATTGAGAAAATTCTGAAGGAATTAACCAGGCAGGTCTATGCTGATAAGGATTCATTAAATCTTATACTGGATATGCTCGGCCAATTTGATTTCATTCAGGCCAAAGCCAAATACTCAATTGAGATTTTTCCCAAGACCCTGTATGCAGTGCGATGTTCCTTCATGTGTCTCTGTATGTCCGGTTAATGCTACCTGGAAGCGTCCTGATGGTATAGTACAGGTAGATTATGATAAATGTATTGGTTGCAGATATTGTATATCAGCATGTCCATACGGCGCAAGAACAAGCGATTTTGGTGAGTATTATACTGATAACACTCCGGAACTGGAACCTTATGAATTAGTACCGAATAATGAATATGGTAAATCGTGGAACAGGGAAGGTCATAATTCACCCATGGGTAATGCAAGGAAATGCCATTTTTGCTTACACAGATTAAATGAAGGTGAATTGCCAATGTGTGTTTCTACATGTATAGGAAGAGCGAACTATTTTGGGGATGCAAATGATCCTGAAGCTTTGGTAACAGAAATGGCTCAAAAATCTAATCAGATTAAATTGCTTGAAGAAAAAGGTACAAAACCAACAGTTATTTATTTAGTTTGAGGTAAACAATGATAGAAAAAACTTTTAAAATATTATCTAAAATTTGGGCTGTATTTTTTGTTATTGGTTTAGCAGCCCTGATCTTAAAATTTGCGACCGGAGAAAAATTAGCCGGATATGGCAGCTATGTACCATGGGGTTTATGGGTAGCATTGTATTTTCATTTTGTTGGAATCGCGGGAGGAGTATTTGCTTTAGGCGCAATCGGGTATTTTTTCAATGTTAACGGTTTCAGAAAAAATTTCCGTATGGTAATAATTGTTTCAATTGCAGCAGTAATTACCGGGCTCTTTTCGATCTGGCTTGATCTTGGGCAGCCATTCAGATTTGCAAGAATGATGTATGCGCCGAATTTTGGTTCAATGATGGCGTTTAATGGATGGATGTATTCAATATTTATTTTAGTTGCCGGATTATTGTTCTTTCTGACAATTAAAAGAGAAAAACAAACTGATCTGCAGGATAAATCAGGCTGGTTAGTACCATTAATGGCATTGGGGTTTCTTTTTTCTATAGCTTTTCCAAGTCAAAGCGGAGCGTTCTTCGGAGTTGTTGATGCAAAACCATTCTGGAGCTCACCATTGCTGCCAATTTTGTTTTTAATATCAGCAATAACATCCGGTGGTGCAGTACTGCTTCTTGTTTACTCTTTCAGTTATTACAAAGATTATTCAATTAGTGAGCAGCCTTTCAAAATGCTCAGATATACAATAATTGGTGGAATATTATTTTATTTCATTGCAGAATTCGCTGAATACAGTTTAGTTTTCTGGTCACCAAATTCACATGTTAAGGAAGCTGTAGAATTGATATTATTCGGACCCTTTTGGTGGGTATTCTGGCTTGTTCATGTAGGCGGCGGAATTGTAGCCTTATACTTACTGTTTAAAGGAAACACATATCCCAAGATTGGGACTGGAGCATTTATTGTAGCTGTTACATTTGTTTCTGCAAGATTAAATATTTTAATACCGGGACAGGCGGTTTCAGAATTAAAAGGACTTAAAGAAGCATTTTACCACGAAAGATTAAGATTTGATTATTCAGCTACATTAAATGAATATTTGATAGCGCTGTTTATTGGAACATTTGGCGTAGCGCTTGTTTATTTAGGTATTAAATTTCTTTCAAAATATACACAAAAGAAATTCGGGGTTTCATTATGAAAAATAAAAATACAGATACATCACGCAGAAATTTTCTGGCAAAAGGCGCGTTATTGGGCAGCGGTGCATTGGCAAGTATATTTGGAGGTGAAAAATTAGCGGCAAAAACACAGAATCTTATTATTGACAGCAAAAGACCCGATTCACCATATGAATTAAACAATCCTGAGAACATAATCTATTCTTCTTGCTTAAATTGTAATACCGGCTGTGGTATAAAAGCAAAAATTCAGGATGGAGTACTTGTCAAAATAGATGGCAACCCGTACAACCCCTGGACAATGGTTCCCCATTTATCAATGAAAACGAAACTTGACGATGCAGCAAGAATTGATGGCGGATTATGCCCCAAAGGTCAGGCTGGTGTTCAAATTGCCTATGATCCTTACAGGATAAGAAAAGTTCTGAAACGCGCAGGCAAACGAGGTGAAAATAAATGGGTGACGATTCCGTTTGAACAGGCAATTTCAGAAATAGTTGATGGTGGAAAATTATTTTCTAATATCTCGGGTGAAGAATCAAGAGAAGTTGAAGGATTAAAATCAATTATGGCATTGAAAGATGATTCTGTAGCCAAGGAGATGTCTCACGATATTAAAGAAATTTGGGATGAAAAAGATAAGGAAAAAAAGAAAGAATTACTTGCAGCGTTCAATGAAAAACATAAAACTAATCTTGATAAACTGATAGACCCTAAACATCCGGATTTTGGTCCTAAAAATAACCATTTTTTATTGGCTTGGGGCAGATTAAAGGCTGGTAGAAAGGATTTTATTTCAAGATTAGGATCTGGATTCGGAACAACTAATTTGCATGGTCATACAACCGTTTGCCAGGGGTCATTATATTTTACTTGCAAAGCAATAAGCGAACAATATCAGGCTGGTAAATTCACTGGTGGACAGAAATTTTATTGGCAGGCAGATCTTGAAAACTCAAAATATGTGTTGTTTGTTGGTGCGAATTTATTTGAAGCAAACTATGGCCCAACTAACAGAACTGTAAGATTAACAAAGAATCTTGAAAGCGGCTACACTAAAATTGCAGTTGTAGATCCGAGATTTTCTAAATTGGCATCAAAAGCGTCTAAATGGCTTCCCATAAAACCCGGTGAAGATTCAGCATTAGCACTTGCAATGATTCAATGGATTATTGAAAATAAACGATATGATGAGAAATTCCTTAAATGCGCAAATTTAGCTGCAGCTAAGGAGTCAGATGAAACAAGCTGGTGCAATGCTTCATGGTTAATTGAAATAAAAGACGGTAAACCGGGTAAATTTGTAAGAGCAGCAGATATAGGGTTGACTTCTGTTCAAATGAAAAGTATTGAAGATCCGAAAGACAAAGAAAAAACGATAGAGTATGAAGAAAAATTCTTTGTAACAATGACCGATGGAAAGCCGGTTTGGTTTGAACCTAATGATGAAAGTAATATTGTTTATGGCGATCTTTTTGTAGATACGGAACTTACAGATAAAGAAGGTAAAGTAATAAAAGTAAAATCTGCGTTACAAATTCTAAAAGAATCTGCTAACGAAAAGACATTTGATCAGTGGTGTGAAACAGCGGGTGTGAATCCGGCAAGCGTAAAAGAAATAACCAAAGAGCTTACAAGCTATGGTAAGAAAGCAGCCGTTGATATTCATAGAGGACCTGCACAGCATACAAATGGATTCTATAACGTACTTAGCTGGATGTCCATTAATATGCTTATTGGAAATTTTGATTGGGCCGGGGGTATGTCTAAAGCCACAACATATAAATACGATGGCTCAAAAGGCGGCGCTTTTGATTTGACCAAAGTTAAAGGTAAAATTTCCGGATTTGGAATAAGTTCAATCAGGCATGATGTTGATTACGAAAAAACTACAATATTTGAAGGTTACCCTGCAAAAAGAAACTGGTATCCGCTTTCTTCCGATATTTATGAGGAGATAATCCCCAGCATTGGAGAGGCATATCCATATCCCATTAAAGCAATGTTTCTGTACATGGGCTCACCTGTATATGCTTTACCGGCTGGACATACTAATATTGATGTAATAAGTGATGTTAACAAGCTGCCATTGTTCTTTTGCAGCGATATTTTAATTGGTTCAACTTCTATGTATGCCGATTATATATTCCCTGACTTGTCTTTCCTTGAAAGATGGGAATTCCAGGGTTCACATCCCAATATGCCGGCAAAAGTAGAAGTCATAAGACAACCTGTAATGTCACCAATACCTGAAACGGTTAAGGTTTACGGTGAAGAGATGCCGATTAGCCTGGAAGCGCTGATGATGGGTATAAGCGAAAAATTAGGGTTAAAATGTTTTGGAAAAAATGCTCTGGGTGACGGAATAGATTTTAACAGACCGGAAGATCTATATCTGAGAGGCGTTGCAAATCTGGCATTAGGCGAAGAACCCGGCAAAGAAGTTCCTGATGCAGATAAAAGAGAATTGGAAATATTCAGCAAATCAAGAAGACACCTTGCTAAAACCGTATTTGATGAAGAGAAATGGAAACAAATTGTTGGTCATGATAAATGGGCAAAAGTTGTGTATTTACTTAACAGGGGAGGAAGATTTGAAGATCATTCAAAATCTTTTGACGGTGAAAAACTTGCACATAAATATAAAGGATTGTTAAATCTTTACCAGGAAAAAACAGCAGGTAAAAAATATGCCGGAACAGGTAAAAATTATTATGGATATGCCAAATATTTACCAATTCTTAATTACGCAGGTGAAAAAACTGATAAGCTGGCAGAGGGTTATGATCTGCATTTGATTACTCACAGAACCATAACGCAAACCAAGTCAAGAACAATTGCTGCTTATTGGCTGCAGCCAATCATGCCGGAAAATGGAATAATGATTAATCCTAAAGATGCAAAAAAACTTGGATTAAGGAAAGATGATAATGTAAAAGTAACAAGTGCAACAAATCCGGAAGGTATTTGGGATTTTAAAAATGGTAAGAAGCGTGAAATGATTGGTAAAATTATTACTACTGAAACAATGAGACCGGGTGTTATTTCGTTTGTTCTTGGGTTTGGGCTCTGGGCTACAGGTTCTGAGGATGTGGAAATTGATGGTGAAACAGTGAAAGGTGATTCCAGAAGATCAAAAGGAATTCATGCTAATGCAGCGATGTGGACGGACACGTCTTTAAGAAATAATACATGTATGTTCGATCCGGTAGGCGGCAGTGTTTCATTCTATGATACTAAAGTAAAACTTACAAAAGTATGAAGAATAAATTCCGTCCTGCAAATAATAAATTTTGGAATTTCCTCCTATAATAAAAATTGCAAGACGGAATTGCTTTTAACAATGTATTATTGAGTTTTATTCCGAGCCTGATATTCTAAGTCACAAGATATGAAATCAGTGCCGATAGGGTTAATACGGAAACAGATTAGCCTGCCTTCTCTCACTAAAAGAGAATTTTGCAAAGGAATATTTGATGGCTTATTGTAAGCCCTGTATTCTTTTGCGGTACAGGGCTTATTTATTTTCTAAATTTAAATCATATTATAATGAGTATCCCAAAAAGATTCAAAAAATTTACCGAAGATTATCCGGAAATTGCCAATGCATACGAAATTCTGGGTAAATCAGTTCATAAAGCCGGACCACTTGATGATAAAACACGAGCTTTGATAAAAATCGCAATATCCACAGGCGCAAGGTTAGAGGGCGCTGTTCATTCACACGTTCGCAAAGCAATTAAGGCAGGTGTAACAAAGGAAGAGATGCATCATGCTGCTTTATTATCTCTTCCCACAATAGGTTTACCTTCAATGATGGCAGCGTTAAGCTGGATAGATGATGTTTTTGATAATGAAAAAAATGATAAATGATCTTGTCACATTATTTTTATCCTTTCTAAAGATAGGTTCTTTATCTTTTGGCGGAGCATATTCACTACTTCCCATTATCGAAAATGAGACAGTTACAGCACATCAATGGCTTTCTAATGATGAATTCCTTAAAGTTCTATCAATGGTAGAGATCATTCCGGGTGCAATATCAATTAAATTCGCAACTTATACAGGTTATAAAGTAGCCGGGGTGCCCGGTGCAATTGCTGCAAACCTGGGTAATCTTATTACCCCGATTGTATTAATTTCAGTTTTATCATATTTTTTTCAATACATTGAAACCCATCCTGTTGTAAAAGAAACAATAGGCGGGATAAAATATGCAATTCTTGGAATGATCATTGCAATCGTTTATCAATATACAATCAAAAATTACAGTGATTGGTTGAATTTCGTTTTTCTTGCTGCTGGATTTGTTTTAACTGTTTTTTTCAGGCTAAACCCTGTATATATAGTTTTGATTTCAGGTATAGCTTCCTATATACTTTTTAAATTAAAATATTAATGAAACCGCTTTTAGACAAATTTAACCGTATACATAATTATTTACGTTTTTCCATAACGGATAAATGTAATCTGAATTGTTTGTATTGTAATCCTGCCTTTGAAAAAATTAAGCAACTTAAAAATTCTGAATTACTTACAGTAACAGAATCATTCAGATTAATTAAAATCTTTGTTAATTTTTTTGATTTTAAGAAGATCAGGTTTACCGGGGGAGAGCCGCTTGCAAGAAAAGATATATTAGAACTTATTTCACTCTTACAACCGCTGCATTTCAGCCAGGGACTTGAAATTGGTTTAACTACCAATGGCACTTTACTTAAAGACAAATTAAGCTTTCTGAAAAATAATGGAGTTACGAAACTAAATATTAGTCTTGATTCATTGAACCAGGATAAATTTAAAAAGATAACCGGTAAAAATAAACTAATAGAAGTATTATCCGCTATAGAGCTAGCAGGAAAAACAGGATATGAATCAGTTAAAATTAATTGTGTAGTTTTAAAAGGAATAAATGACAATGAAGTACTCGATTTTATAGAGTATATCAAAGAAACGAAAAATACAGTAAGGTTTATTGAATATATGCCTTTTAGCGGTAACGGCTGGTCAGAAAATAAGTTTATATCATACCAGGATATTAAAGAAGTTATCGAAAGTAAATTTGTACTTAAACAAATCATAAAAAATTCGGGTGAAGTTGCAAATAATTATCAATTAGATGGATACGAAGGAAAAGTAGGTTTTATAAGCGCAATTTCCGATCATTTTTGTGACAGCTGCAACAGATTAAGAATAACATCAGAAGGAAATTTAAAGTTATGTCTTTTTTCACCTAAAAATAATGAAATAAACCTGAAAAAATATTTAAGTGATATCAGTTACACAGATATTCAAATTGCCGATATAATTGAAAATACCCTTTCCAATAAACAATTAAAACATCAGGATGTAGATGAACTAATGCAGCTTGACAAAAATAATATGTTAACAATTGGAGGTTAATTGAAAACTTTTACACATACAAATAAATCCGGTCAAATTAATATGGTAAGTATTAAAGATAAACCTGCGACTTTCCGTACCGCTTCCGCTTATGGTGAATTAAAAGTATCAAAGTATTTGTTTGATCTGTTGAAGCAGAATAAGCTGCAAAAAGGAGATGTCTTAACTACCGCAAAAATTGCAGGTATTCAGGGCGCAAAGAAAACACATGAATTAATACCTTTATGTCACAATATATTAATATCAAAAATAGATTTAGATATTGAACTAGACCAATTAAAATCAAAAGTATTGATCTATTCATATGCTGAAACTAATTCCCAAACGGGTATTGAAATGGAAGCATTAACAGCAGTAAGTATAGCAGCACTTACAGTTTATGATATGTGCAAAGCAGTGGAAAAAGATATTAAGATCCTAAAAATAAAATTACTTTCAAAATCAGGTGGAAAATCAGGAAACTTTATCAAAAAAGGATGGAATTATGGAAAAATGTAATACTAATGGTGTAGTAGCAGCACTTTCTGTAAGTGAACGGAAAGGTACATCAAAAAAGAATGTTAATTCAGTGAAATTAATACCTGATTATGGTATCGAAGGGGATGCGCATGCAGGTAAATGGCACCGTCAAGTTAGCTTTCTTGCCCTTGAAAGTATTCAGAAAATGCGGGATAAGGGGCTGCCAAAATTAAGACCGGGAGCATTTGCGGAAAATATAACAACTGAGTTTCTGGATTTACCGGCTCTTGCAATCGGGACTAAAATACAAATTGGTTCTGATACAGAACTTGAAGTTACACAAATAGGGAAAGAATGTCATTCTAAATGCGCAATATATAATGCTATTGGTGATTGTGTTATGCCGAGTGAAGGAATTTTTGCTGTTGTAGTGAAAGGCGGTTTTATTCAAAAAGGCGATTCTGTAAAAATAAATTAATTCATGATGATAAGTTATAATGATGCATATAAAATTGTTTTTAGTGAAATTTCTAAAATTGATTTAAGCAAAGAAACAATTCCATTAATAGATTCTGTTGGCAGAACAGCATCTGATTTTATATTATCAGATATTGAACTCCCAGCATTTGATAACTCTGCTATGGATGGCATTGGTATTAAATATAATGAAAATGTAAGGAAATGGAAAATTATTGGTGAAGTTTCAGCAGGACATTTTAAGAACGAAAGTATTCAGGATGATGGATCCTTAATGATTATGACTGGAGCAAGAATCCCTGATATTGTGGATACAGTAATACCATTTGAAGATGTAATTATTGAGAATGACTACGCTGAATTAAGATCTCTGAAATTTGTAAAGAAGAATCAAAACATTAGGTATAAGGGAAAAGAGTTATCCCTAAATGATTATATCTTAAAAGAAAAAGCAATAATAAAACCATCAAATATATCCATATTAGCAGCCTGTGGACTTGAATATATCAATGTTTATCGCAAACTGAATATTGGCATTTTTGCAACCGGCGATGAATTAATTGAAATAAATGAAACACCCTACAATGACAAGATCAGGGCAAGTAATTTGTATTCGATAATTTCCATGATCAAAAATCTTGGTATGAATTACGATAATTCAGGAATCATTCCGGATGACAAAAACGATCTTAAAAATACAATAACTTCAATGATGGATAAAGACTGTGATGTAATAATTTCATCAGGAGGTGTTTCTGCCGGTAAATATGATTATATCCCCGATATATTGAAAGAATTAGGTTTTACAATTTTGTTTTGGAAAGTTAACATTAAGCCTGGTAAACCAATAATTTTTGCAAAGAAAGAACAAAACAAGAAAATTATTTTATATTTTGGCTTACCCGGGAATCCGGTTTCTGCTTTTATGAACTTTTTCATTTTTATTCAGAGGGCAATTTTAGAAGTGTTCTTAAACTATTCGGAGCCTATGCGAGAGGTTGAGTTAAGTGAAAGTATCTCAAAGAATGATGATAAAAGACACTTCATCAGGGGAACAGTAATGATTAATGATAATAGCGGTATCCAGGAATTTTCAACTTATGAAAATCAATCATCTTCAAATATGAAAGTTCTCAGTAATTCAAATGCATTGCTGATTTTGGAAGAAAATATTATTAATCCAAAAAAAGGGGAGTTTCATAAATGTATAATGATATAACCGGAATAATTTTAAGCGGAGGGAGAAGTTCCAGAATGGGAACTAATAAATCTCTTCTTAATTTAGGCAATAAAACTGTAATAGAAGTTATTTATAAAGTACTGAATGAATTATTCCCAAGGGTCATTGTTATAACTAATGATATAAGATCTTATGAATTTATTGCATGTGATAAATTTAATGATATTCAATTAGGTTACGGACCACTGAGCGGTATTCATTCCGGCTTAATGAATTCTCATACTGATAAAAATTTTATCATAAGCTGCGATATCCCGTTGATATCAGATAAAATTATAAAATTCATTGTTGAATATTCCGGTAATTATGATGTAATTGTTGCAAAGGCTGATAATCACATTCAAACATTATGCGGGCTATATAATAAAAATATTTTAAATGAGATTGAAAATATATTTTCATCACAAACAGAGATCAAGAAATGCAGAGTTAAATATCTTCTTGATAATACTAAAAGTAGAATTGTTGATATAGAAAATGAATTGCCGGATTATGATAAAAATACCTTCTTGAATATGAACGATATGGTGCAATACCTTATAATTCAGCACATTTTTGAATCAAAATCAAAAGGAATATTGTAGTATACTTAGTTTAGTTACTTATTTGTTACCTAATATTATAATAGTTTATAAATACCAATAATTTACCTTGCTATTGCGGGTTTGTTGCCCACACTCCTGCTTCAGGTATAAACCCTTTATCATCCATTTCAAGCATTGATTTAATTAAATGAGCAATATGTGCTCCTTCAAGTTTGGTTGGATTGAAATCCCTTGGCTTGCCGCCTGCATTTATTCCAAAACTTGTCTGCACCTCGCTTGGATTCACAAGCATTACACGGATGTTATGCTTTCTAAGTTCAGCACGCCAGCATTCATTCATGCCGCGCAATGCGAATTTGGTTGCGCAGTAGGGTGAGCCGTTTGCGAATCCCCCTGTACCTGCGCTTGATGCAATATTAACAATATTACCATAGCTCTTTTCTATGAAGTGTTTTGCAGATTCACGTCCGCATACCATAGCGCCTGTTATATTTGTCATTAATAGCTCATTGAATTTTACGGTATCAATACCTGTTAACGGACTGAAATATCCATAAGCCGCGTTATTGACCAGTACATTATATCCGTCTAATGCTTCAATTGTTTTATTTACGAGTGCAATTACATCACTTTCTTTGCTTACATCAGCTAACACCGGAACAGCGCCAAGCTCTTTTGCAGCTTTATTCAACCTGGCTTCATCTCTGCCGCAAATCACAACTTTTGCGCCTGCATCAATCAATATTTTTGCTGCTGCGTAACCGATTCCCAGGCTTCCGCCTGTAACTAATATTTTTGCATTCTTAAGATCCATGATTTTATATGTTTAATGATAAAACTTCAAAAGACTTTAAGACTTTTGAAGTTTGGTTTAATGAATTATTGCAAGTATAACGCATAATTGTGCTTTGTAAAAGGCATTTTACTGGAGTGAATCCTATGTTTGGGTGAAATGTAAATTGTTAAAGGAATTTATTGGATGAAATAATTCATAGTAACAAATTGACGTATTGCGTAAATTCGGATGTTAGCGGTAATTTAAACAGATGGACTTTCAATAATGAGAAGTGAAATGGAAAGAAAAAAACCAATGTTAAGGAATCAACTTACTAAGAAAGTGATACTAAAGCAAAAACGCCGGGTACGGGCGAAACGGATGACACATAAACCTAAATTATAGAAATGAAATTATTACCAGTCGAAATAATTAAAACT
>JANPBV010000526.1:0-3050 GCA_031430615.1 Ignavibacteria bacterium
GATCATTAAAACAATTGAACCTGAAGATATTGCGTATTATGACAGGATAAGTAAGGTCAGGTTTGGCGAGGCTGTGGCTATTGTAAGAAAAGGTTCATGCCTGGGATGCTACAGTTCAATCCCCCCGCAGAAGACCATTGAGATCAGAATGGCTGAAAAGTTCTTCGCATGCGAATCATGCGGCAGGATACTTATTGCCGAAGAAATGATAACCGCGTAATATTTGTCCAGGCTTAAAGTATTTACCGATGGCGCTTCCCGGGGAAACCCGGGTGAATCAGGAATTGGAATTATAATTTATGATGAAAATGATAACATCATAAAAAAATGGAATGAATACATAGGTAAAGGCACAAACAACCAGGCTGAGTACCTTGCCATTATTAAAAGTATTGAACTGCTTAAAGAGCTTAAACAAACCATACCTGTTGAATTTGTTGTATTCCATGCAGATAGCGAACTTATGGTTAAACAGCTAAAGCTTGAGTATAAGGTCAAAGATGAAGGCTTAAAATCTCTTTTCAAAAAGTTTAACCAGGAAATTAACGGGTTAAAAATCCCCTACACCATTAAACATGTTGAACGAAAACTCAACAAAGAAGCCGATAAACTGGCAAACCAGGGCATAGATTACAAAAACAGTCTTTAACTTATTCTACATTCAACTTCTCTTTCCAAAGCTCCCGCTTGGGAACCCAAACTTCTTAGTACATGACAATTTATCTTGACGCAGATTCACACAGAAATAATATGAAAATGATTATGATATATTTATTCCTTAAATCAAATTTAACCGTTTGTAACTCGAAACTCTATTCCAAAGACTTTTTTCAGATTTGGAATTTTAAGATAAAATACTAAGTCATTCTTTATTAATAAATTATGCTACCATCTGGTTAATTTGAAGTATCATGCAAACTAGATTAGTTTTCAGAGTAAATCATAATAATCCGCGTTTATCAGCGTCAAAGTATTTAGTCTTTAAATTTTGTCGTGGTCTTAACGCAAACTTACATTTTACTTTTCTCCCCCACTTATTCTGTTATTTATCATTATTTTTGCATATAATAAACGGAAAGCTCACGCAGCCGCTCCCGATTTATTGGGAGAGGAAAGTCCGGACACTCAAGGGCAATGCGCCATGTGAAAGCATGGGTAGAGCAGGGCAAACCTGCTGTAACGGATCAGTATCACAGAAAATAAACTACCTCTTAGGGCAACCTATAGGAAAAGGTGAAAAGGCGGAGTAAGAGACCACCGTGCATTTAGCAATAAATGCTGCAAGATAAACCCCGCAGGAGTGCAAGGCCGCGTAAAGTATCATTTTCAGGCTGCCCGTCTGAATCCCGTTTACGGGTATGATACAGGGTAGGCTGCATTAGATAAATGGCTGCTAATATCCAGTAATGGATTGAAACAGGATCCGGCTTATGAGCTTTCCAATTTATTTATTTTTTTTCTGATTCTTTAATTTTAAGTTAGGGAAGAAGGTTTGCTTTTTTCTGCAACTCAAGAACTTCAGGGTTATATGGCTCTTTTTGTAATATCTTACCGCAGAAATTCAACGTTTCTATTTTATTACTTGTATTGTAATAATACAATGCTTCAACATACCAAAGATTCTTTGCCTGATAACCAATTTTTTCTACTTCAGTTAACTGCTCTTTAGCTGATTGATATTCTTTTTTGCTTATATAATAATATGCTAAGTTTAGCCTGTATGTAACATTTACATCATCTGCTATCAAAACTTTTTTCTTTAATTCTTCTGCTTCATTTACCCTGCCGGTCTCAAAATATACCAGCGATAGCAGCGCCTCACAGCCATTTATGTTTGAGTGATTTTTCATTGCTTTAGTCAGCTCATCAGCCGCTTGTCTTAAAAGATCATTTTTAGCTGTCCCGGTTATTTTCTTATTGGTATTTACCATTGTGTAAACATTCAGCGCAAGCAAATATTTGTAAACCGGGTTTTCTGGCCATAATGTTAATGCGGAATTAATTTCGCTTACCCCTTCCTTGAAATGACCTCCTGATATCAACTTTTCACCCTTTAAAAAATGAATATCTGCTGATACATTCTTTACTGCAATTGTTGAACTGTATATCATAAAAAATGTTGCGATAAGCGCAAATATGACTGCTAATATTTTGAGGTTTGAATTAACTTTAAATGAAATCCCTTTTTTATTCGGATAAACCATTCTTATCAGTACAAGCAGAAATATAAAATACAGCATTATAGATATCTCGTCAAAATTTGTCAAACTATATATTGTATAACCTGCCAGAGAAGTTAATATTGCAGTAAAAAATAACCTCTTTTTTATGTTTTCCTCTGATTTTTTTTCAGATGCTTTGCTGAATATATTTTTAAAGCAAATTTTAATAGCAGCAAGTAAAATAAGTAAATAGCTTACCAAGCCAATTGCGCCCATAGTAAAGAGTATCTGTAAATAATTATTATGAGCATTATCTACGTATCTCATAACATCCTGGTATCTAAGCTGGTGTGAATAAAACTCAGCAAAAGCATTGGGGAATGTTCCTATCCCGGGTCCGGTGAGAGGGTATTTCCAAAACACACCAATTGCATCGCGCCAAATTGTCCATCTCTGATTATCGGCTCCTCCAAAAATACTTAACATGCGTTCTGAAAAAATATTCCCGGGGAATGCTATGATCAATATTATTACTAAAGCTGCAATTCCCGCAAAACTTAAATAAATTATCTTCCTAAAGTTTTTTTTCCTGTTCACATCATTTGATACGAAAAGAATTAATATTATAAAAGATACTATTATTTCTGCGGTAACAGCAAGATATGCTGATCTTGTTCTTGTAACAATTATTCCGACTAAAATAATTGCTGGCAGAATAAATTTTAATAATATGTTTTTCTTATCTGAAACATTATAAGCGGATATGGGAAGAACAATTGCAAGAAAACCACCTGCAAATACTGCATTTCCAATTGTTGATACAGGCCTGGTATCAGCTGAAGGCTGAAGGTTGAGGAAATCTAAACCAAGCTGCTGCATTATTGCATA
>JANPBV010000527.1:0-4631 GCA_031430615.1 Ignavibacteria bacterium
CATAAACCTCTCCTTTATTGATGGCTCTGACAATGTCTTTTTGAAAATCTGTTAGTTTCATATAACTTATTATTTAGTGTCTGGATTCCCGCCTTCGCGGTAATGACATAATTCGTGCAATTCGTGAAATTAGTGGCTGAATCTTTTGATTTCTAATTCCTAATTCGCCTGCCTTACTCCATGTAATGGAGGAAGGTAATTCGAGGCTCTCCGTATGAGATCCTTCCTTCCTCCCACTTCGTGGGATTAAGGCGTAGCGTCACTTCGTTCCTCAGGATTAGTCTCCAATTCTGGCGCGCTTCAATATCATCGTATTAAGCCCATCTATATACATATTGCTCACCTTTTTATTTTTCAGGTAGACTATCTGGTTGTAGTATAAAATAATTAAGGGTGAATCATCCAGCACAACCTGCTCCATTTCGTTATATAACTTTGCGCGAACACTAAAATCTGTTAATTTCATTGCAAGCTCGTATAGTGAATCAGCCTTTTGGTTTGTGTAATGTGTATAGTTTGGACCCATTGGTGTATGGTTCTTACTATAGAACAGCGCCATGAAGTTTTCGGGGTCAAAGTAATCAGCGCCCCAGTTGCCGCGCCAGAAGGCAAGCTCACCGCCAACCTGTGATGAGCGCATGGTTGATGCCTGCATGAAATCAAGCTGCGCATCAATGCCCATATCCTTTAATTGCGCCTGAACTGATTCACCGATAAGTTTCTGTGTATCATCATTTGAAACTGTAAGCTTAAGTGTTAAGCCCTTGCCATCAGGATAACCTGCTTCTGTAAGCAGTTGTTTAGCTTTTGCAACATCGTAACTGTAACCTTTTAAGTCTTTGTTATATCCGGGCATGCCGGGCGGAATGGGTCCGTTTACACCGGGCATACCTCGGAATTTGAGCACATACTTTATTATCTTTTCTCTATCAATAGCGTAGTTGATTGCCTGGCGGAGTTTTTTGTTATCAGTAAGTATGTTTTGTTTACCGCCGGGTACGTTTTTATCGAGCTGAACGCCGAGGTAAACTGTATTAAGCCATGGCTGTTTAACAAGTTCAAAATCATATTCAGGTTTTAGCTTACCTTCCTCATCAGTGATCTGGCTCAGCACTTCCGGCGATGGATCATAGTAATCAAACTTACCCTGCTGGAAATCGAGGAATGCAGTTTCAGAGCTTTTGATGAAGCTTACTTTAATGCCATCAAGATAAACAAGCGGTTTACCGGCTTTGTTAAGGCTCCAGTAATTCGGGTTCTTTACCATTTCAAGCTCACGGTCAACTTCCCACTTAACAAATTTAAAGGGTCCGGTGCCAACGGAATTATAGCCAAAGTTATCCTTGTAATGCTCAACCGCTTCTTTGGGATAGACGAATGAATACGCCATTGTGAGTATGCTTAAGAATGGAGCAAAAGGTTTTTCGAGTGTTATGATAAGGGTTGTATCGCTCGTTGCCTGAATACCTGTAATTTCATTTACGTTATTGTATTTTTCCTTGATTGAATTTATGTATTCTGTAGCGCCTTTAACTTTATCACGGAAAAGCCATGCCCCGCGTGTTTTGGTCCTGGGGTCGCATAATCTTTCGAAGCAGTATTTAAAGTCAGACGCAATAACCACCCTGCCCTTTCCGTTTGGGAAGCATGCGTTATCATGGAAGTAAACATTCCTGCGTATGTTGAAGGTATACGTTAGACCATCATCTGATACTTTGTATGATGAAGCAAGGCATGGCTCAAGATTCATAGCCTGTGAGTATTCTAAAAGCCCTTCCATCATCTGCTGAAGCGGCCAGCCCACTGCATAGTTGCTGCTCATCACGGGATCAAGGTTTTCTATCCCCTGTGATTCGTTGTACCTGAAAATATTTTCGATTGTTTCTTTTTTTGAGCAGGATGAGAAAAAGAGGGTAAAGAGAATAATAAACAAGAGTTTTTTCAAGTTGTTGTTGGTCAACTTAAAAACAAGTCGAACAAGACCAACAACTGGGGTGGCTGCAATTGACAAAGTGTAATTGAATTTCATATTAATTTTGTTGTTGGTGACAACACCAACAACGGGGTGTTGATGGTATTGAAATAATAACAAAGATATGATTTAAATGATAAAGATAAAATTAAATAAAGTGTGGGTAGAAATTGCGGGGTTTTGCTCCAGGTCGTACTTAGCCCGGTGAACTGACGGACCAAAACATATTCGACCCCTACGGGGTCGTGGATTTTGGTAATATTGCAGTTACCAATATTTGACTCCTACGGAGTCAAAGTATAATGTTTTTTCTTTTACCAAACTCTTTCGAGCGCAAAAAGAGCTTTAATGGTTTGTACTGCCCACGTAGTGGTCATATGTTGGTAGCGAATGAGAGCAATAAATCCATTGACCCCGTAGGGGTTCTAATTGAATAACCCACATCTCTGCCATAGGCAGTCGCAGCAAGGGAATGACAAACATCAATCTTTCTAACCTGTTTACACTAAAAATCTCTCGTTTTTTGTATTTTTGGGTCAAAACAATATACCCGATATAAGTTAGGGGATTTTCGTAACTGATTTTTATATTTGTTTAAATGTTACAGCAAGTCCAAAAAAATATTTTCATTTACAAGTTCTTAAGCGGGTTAACGCCTGTTGGGTTCAGCCATTACACAATTTGCTATGTATCATTTAAACCTATAGAATTAAAGAATTATTTTGGGAATTACCAGCAGAATGAATTCAAAGAAAAGCTTGAAGGCAAGATTGTAATTAAATCATGGAAAGAGCTGCCTTCAAAATTCCCGGTATGCATACTTGGTGATTTCTCAATAACCCCCGATGCATTCAGCGGAATTATTATGATAGATAACTCACAAGCGCTTGATAATCCCCGGAAATATATTCCCAAAATACTTGCGGCGTTTAAGAACAGATCTACAATACTATTAAACCAGTTCCATGGAAAACATGGCAGGGTATTCTGGGAAAATTCATATGAAGAAATAAAAATTGATAGCGTTGAGTCATTTAACAAAGCGCTTAATCTTTTAAAAGCAGAATAATTTTATAATAAGTTTATGAAACTAAAAGAGCGGTCATTTAAAAATGAGCGCTCTTTTTCGTTAATACATTTAAAAAACTTTTTTACTTTAATTTGAATTTAAGAATTGCTTCTGTACCTTCATTCACTTTGCTTTTTATTATCAACTCACCTTTATGAGCGTCCATAATTTTTTTACAAATTGATAGTCCAAGCCCGAAACCGCCTGTATTTCTTGAGCGTGATCTATCTGCGCGGTAGAACGGCTCGTAAATATTCTTAAGGTCAGCATCCGCAATTCCGATACCGGAATCTTTAACACTAATTACAGCTTCACCGCCGGTTTCTTCAGCAGTAAGATAAATTTCATTTTGCGAATACTTAAGCGCATTATCTATAAGGTTACGGAATACGACCTGTACCTTATCCATATCTATATTAGCGTTAATTTCCTTAGAGGGTTTTGTGTATTTTATCCTCGACTGGTCATCATACTCAGCAATTGTTTCTTCAAGCAGCTCGGTAATATCCGCAATTTCCGGTTTAATGCTTCCATAGCCTGACTCAGCGCGGTAATTTTCAAGCAAACCGGTTACCATGCGTTCCATTTCTATAACATCTTCTTCAATTTTTTCCTTTGATGAGCCTACTTCAAGTCCAAGCTTAATGCGCGTTAAAGGTGAGCGTAACTCATGGGATACATCAATTAAAAGCTGTTCCTTTGATTTAATTGAATTGCTGATCTTCGAGGACATTTCACCAATTGAATCCGCAAGTTCGCCCAACTCATCTTTTCTGCCTTTGGGCAGTTTAAGATCATAGTTTCCCTCACCAATACTATCCACAGCTACAGAGAGTTCTTTAAGCGGCTTAAACAGATTTCTTAAGAGCACATATAACAAAACAATGATTATACTGATAAACAGTATCAGCATGATAATTGCTCTTTCGGGCTTAAAGAAACCGCTGGGATCAAATGGCTTTATGATAAATACTCCCTGCGGAAACCGAATAACGGAATAAGGTCTGCCCTTATAATCTACAATTATAGATTCATCTTCATCATACCTTTTTTTTACTTCAGGATTGGCAAGAATTTCCGTCAATGTCGGCATATCTTCAGAAGACGCCCATGTATTATCAGGTTTCGATTCAAACCTCATTTCAATTTCGAGATCATTGCATATTTGCTTGGCTTTTTCAGTATCGGGCGGAATACCGACTTCATGAATTAAACTGCGCTCCATTCTGCGGGAGAAATCTCTCAGAAATTTTCTTGGTTTGTTATCTGTACTTATACGGAAAACGAATAGCACACAAATATTGAGGAGGATACCGAAAACGAAAACTATCAGTATCAGTTTAAGAAAAATAGAAAGATTTGGTGTCTTAAATTTCAAAACGTAACTCCCTGCATACAAATACTACCATTATTCATCACTCACTAACCTCATCAAGATAGAACATATACCCTATACTGTGCACGGTCTTTATAACCTGCTCTTTATCTTTTTTATTTCCAAGCGATTTAAATTTATTCCTTAGCCTGGATACCATCACATCAACAGAGCGGTCAAAAGACATCCAGGAAATACCGCGTGTGTTCTGCATG